>JAFAYS010000441.1 GCA_019240175.1 Chloroflexota bacterium
ACCTCGGGATTGCGCCAGTTCAGATCGGGCTGCTTCTTGTGGAACAGATGCAGATAATATTGTCCGGTCGTCGGATCAAGCTCCCAGGCATCGCCGCCGAAGAACGCGTCCCAGTTGTTGGGCAGGCTGCCATCCGGCTTCGGATCGCGCCAGACGTACCAGTCGCGCTTGGGATTGTCCCGCGACGCTCGCGACTCGACGAACCAGGGATGCTCGTCCGAGGTATGGTTGGGCACCAGATCCAGCAGGATCTTGATGCCGCGCGCGTGCGCCTGCTCCAGCAGCACATCGAAGTCGGCGAGTGTGCCGAAGAGCGGATCGATGTCGACATAGTTGGCGACGTCATAGCCGAAGTCGGCCATCGGCGAAGGAAAGATCGGCGAAAGCCAGATCGCGTCGACGCCGAGCCAGGCCAGGTAGTCGAGCTTCGCGACAATGCCTTTGAGATCGCCGGTACCGTCGCCGTTGCTGTCCATGAACGAGCGTGGATAGATCTGATAGACCGATCCTGTCTGCCACCAGAAAAATGGTTGTGTCATGGGATCAACCTTGTGTTTTGCTACATACGAGCGAGTTGTTACGTCTCGCCCTGCGCAGATCATACCGATACTCATTTGTAACAGCAAGGATAGTTCCTGAGCGTGGTATGTAAGTTGCCTGAAACAACCGCAGCAAGCAGAAGGAGTTTAACATGGCTGAAAACAAGCAACCCACGCATATCGACGCCGAGGACGGGCAGCGGCGGGAGCAGGCGATCGACGCAGCGCAAGGACCGGGGCCAGTGCTGGATCAAGACACGCCCGCGCCAATGCCGCTCTTCAACGAGCACGAGCGAACCGCGCGCGATCTGCACAGCGTCATCGATCCTGCCGAGTTTGCCGAGCTAAGCCAGCGCAGCGGCGAGGAATTGGATCAGGTGCAGCCGATCGGTGAGATTGATGAGCCGGGCGTAGCTGGACGCGCGGCGCAGTCGCGACCTGTGGATAGCGATAGCGCGCCCGAAGAGCAGAGCGAGTAGCCAGTAGCTAGGCCCCACACCGACGGTTGATCGATCTATGTCGATCAACCGTTTTTTTGTTGTGTCAGAAGATTGGCGGTTGCGGCACTGGTGGCGGCGGCAGCGTGGGTATCTCGGTGGGTAGCGGCGGTACAACGGTGGGCCGTGGCGCTGCCGTGGGCAAGGGTCCGACAGCTGTCGGGACAGCGGCTGTTGGCAGTGGTGTGGCCGTGGGTACTTCCGTGGGCAGCGCTGTCGGTGTGCTGGTTGGCGTGGGTGTATTCGTCGCCGTGGGCGTGGGTGTGAATGTCGGCGGCACCGGCGTGGGCGGCTTCGGCGTATTCGTCGGCGTGGGCGTGCTGGTTGGCGTGGGTGTGAATGTCGGCGGCACCGGCGTGTCGGTCGGCGTGGGTGTGAACGTCGGCGGGATCGGCGTGACCGTTGGCGTTGGTACGCTGGTTGGCAGGATCGGCGTGACTGTTGGCGTGGGCCGTGGCGGGGTGCTCGTCGGCGGTACGCGCGTGGCCGTCGGCGGCGCAGACACAGCGGTTGGTCGCGGCGTTGGTCGCAGCGTCGGCACGGGTGTGACCGTCGGCCTGACAGTTGGCCGGGACGTTGGTCGCTCGGTCGTGGTGGGCGTTGCGGTCGGCTGAGGCGGCGTTGGCTCCACAGTCGGCGACGATACGAAGGGTGCGGTGGGCGTTGCGGTTGGCGTTGGCAGCGCTGCTGGTCGCTCGGTTGGCTGTGGGGTGCGCGTCGGACGAGGTGCGAGAGCCACAGTTTCTGGTGCCAGCGGCGGCATCTCTAGCGGCACCTGGATCACCTGCTCAGGCGGGAGTTGCTGCCGGCGCACGCGATTGTCGCGCTGCACATCGGCGACGATTCGAGGATCGAGCGGCGGCTGCTCAGTCTCAGGCCAGGGCAAGTAATCGGCGGCGACGAGCGAAAGCAGGCTAACATGATATGTGTTGCCGCTGGGTCTAACCAGCGCGAGGCCGAGGTTGGCCGTCAGCAGCATCAGCCCGGCCACAAGCAACATCGTCATGACGCTGAGCAGCCAGAGCGGGTAGCGCTGCAGCAGGCGCATCATGAGGCGATAACCGCCGTCGCTGCAACTTCGCGGCTAGCCCCAGGCAGCAACAGGCTAAAAACGCTGCCCTCGCCAAGCTCACTCTGCACACTGATCGCGCAGCCCTGGCGCTCAAGCAGTTCGCGCGTGATGACCAGACCCAGGCCCAGGCCGCGCGCCGCCGCGTTGAGCGTATCAGCGCCGCGGCTCAAGCCACTGAAGAGATGCTGCTGATCTTCCGCCGAGATGCCCGGCCCGCGATCGCGGATTGCCACAACGACATCGTCGTCTACGGTGTAGGCGCTGATCGCGACCGGCGCACCGCCGCCATACTTAATCGCGTTGTCGATCACTTCTTCAAGCGCAATCTGAAGCATTCGCCCATCGACAAGTACTGCCGGCAGATCGGGGCTCAGCTCGATCTGAAGTTCGACATTGTTGCTCTCGACGGCGGCTTGCAGCGTGCGAACCGTGTTGTCGAGCACTGTGCCCAGCTTGGTCGGCTGAATATCCAGCGCCAGCGTATTGGTCTCGACGTTGGCGACAATAATTGCTTTATCGATCAGTCCGGTCATCGCGCGTGTTTGCCGCAGTGCTGTACTAACGAGCTGCGCCTGCACCGTTGAAAGCTGGCCGCCGATGCCGGCTCTGAGCAGATCGACTGAGCCATGGATCGCCGTCAGCGGTGTGCGCAGCTCATGCGAGATCATCGCGATCAGGTTGGTCTTGGCCTGATCCAGCGCGACCTCATCGCTAATGTCGTGCAGCACAATCACCTCGCCGGCACGGCCTTCGCCGGTGGTAGCGAGACTCGTGCTGGTGACGCGCAAAATCCGCCCGTGGGCTTCGTAGCGCTCTTGATGTGGTCGGGCTGCCAGACTTGCGCCGGACTCGGGCAGCAGCGTCAGCGGCAGCTGCGCAAAGCTGTAGCGTCGCGTCGGCCAATCGTGGAGATCCAGCAGCGCCTCGGCGGCGGGATTCATCAGCGTCACGATGCGCTCGGCATCACACACGATCACGCCGTCCGCGATGCTTTGCAGAATGACG
>JAFAYS010000603.1 GCA_019240175.1 Chloroflexota bacterium
CAGTGCAACATTGAGTCGCTGCGGGTCCAGCAAGAACTCGGCCTCGGCGCTGACATAGTCGGGATCGGACGCCGTACACACGACGATGATCACATCGCGCTCGCCGCCCTGGAAGCGTTCAACTGTATCGATCGAGTCGGCGCTGGCCAGTTCGGGCAGCAGCGCCCGCAGCGCTGCTTTTTGCGCGCGATGCGGCACCACCACGCCGATGCCGTCGCGTCCGTCAAGGCCCAGCTTGAAGCAAGCGCGCACCAGATCTGACACTAGCCCGGCCTCCAGCGTGTTGGCCTGGCGCGACGAGCGCTCGCTGTGCTCGATCACCACCAGCGGCACGTCCCAGCGCAGCGCGGCGGCAACAAACGGATCGGCGAAGTCGTGGGGCGGCAGCAGCTCGGTGCGGCGCGAGTGAAAGACAATGCCGTCGGCGCGATAGATCGCGTCTTGCAGAAACGCGGCATGATCGCGATGCAGCCGGAAGCTCTCGTCGAGCGCCACCACCGGCGCGTGGGCGTCGAGCAGCCACTTGAAAAGCGATCGCTCGGGCTGCCAGCTTGCCAGCGAGCCGACCGCCGCCGTCCAGGTGTGCGTGATAATCGGCGGCATCTGGCGATGATCGCCCACCACGATCAGCTGGCCGCGCTCATGCAGCGCGCTGGCGGCGAGCAAGCCTTCGGGCAGGCTCATCTGCGAGGCCTCGTCGATCAGCAGCAGATCGAACAGTCCATCCCAGCGCGCCTTGCGCTGTGTCGTATCCAGCAGCGCGCTCAATCCGCCGGGAGTCCCGCCGATCACGGCAGCGCCGCCCAGCAGTCCGCGCAGATCCTTGACGTTTTTGCGCGGATCGGCCCAGCGCACGCCCTTAGCCCGTGGCGCGATCGAGCTGCCGCCAAGCTTAACGATCGGCAGGTCGGCCAGCGGCAGCAGCGGCTCGGCTGCGGCGGACCAGGTTTGCCACGACCGCGCGATGCTATCGAGCGCGACCTGTACCGCGCTGTGGGTTTTGGCGGTCACGGCGATGCGCAGCGCCTGTCCTTGCATTGCCGCTGCCAGCAAGCGCGCAACCACCGCCAGGCCCAGCGTGCGCGATTTACCGGAACCGGGCGGTCCCTGCACCAGCCGCAGCGGAATTTGCGCTCCCGTCGCGATCACGGCCTGCTGTGCCTCGGTGGGCAGCGCGGAAGCATGCAGCGTCATCAGATTGGCGGCGGCAGCGGCTAGCGCCTGATCGTCAAAGCTGATCGCGGTGGTGGCGCTGTCAGGCGTTTGCAGCCAGCGCGCCAACGGATTGGTCGCGAGATGATCCAGCGCGGCCCGCACTTTGTCGCCCAGCAGATCGTCGGCCATCTCGTCGAGCGTGTAGCGACAGCGCAGCTGCACCTGTAGCTTTGAGTCGTGGTGGAACTTGAACTGTCCCGCCGCGCTGAGCGACGTGAGCTCGATCTCGACGGTCTCTTCATCGATCGCGCTGATGATCACCAGCCGGCCTCGAATGATCTCCCATGGGCTCAGTCCATCGACGGCCTCGTTGAGCACGGCCCAATCGCCGACTTTGAAGCGCGGCTGAATCAGGCCAAGGCCTGGCTGCGCCACCAGCCGAAAGCGCGCCAGCGGCGGCTCGCCCTTGGGTTCAACCATAATCGCCTCTAGCAGCGCGGTGCGGCCCGTCAGCACCCGTCGCGCGATCGGCAGCCGCACATGCGCCAGTAGATCGGCCAGCGCGGCGGTATGCTCAAGCTCCAAAAACTCGATCAAGGCGCTGCGCAGATCGCGTGGACCTGCCGCGCTTGGCAATTGCTCAAGCGGCAGCTGCGGCACATCCAGGTTGCGCTGGCGGCGTGAGGCGGCGGCGAGATGTGCCAGCGCGCGCAGTCGTTGGGCGGCAAAGGCCAGCAGATCGTCGCGACCGGGCTTGTTGGGCGTCGTGGCCCAGATGTCGTAGGCGTACTCGCTGGGAATCTGGCTGTTGAAGCGGCTGGTCGCCTCAAGGCTGATGCTCGACTCCGCCAGCGGCGGCGCGCTTTTGAGGCCATCGTCGTCACGTACGAAGCGCTGGACATTATCGAAGATGTTCGCGCGAAACAGCCGCGTAAAATCGTGGCTGGCAGTCTTCCACGAGAAGCGCTGGCCGTCGTCCCAGACCTCGGTCGCGACGGCATACAGCGAGTCGCAGGTGAGCTTGAGGTTGCGCTGCTGGCCGATCACCTCGCGCAGCCGGGCGCAGGTCGCGCGCTCGATCTGTGGCCGCTCCTGAAGCCAGGCGACCAGCACGCCCAGCAGCGGATGTTGCTGCTCATGCCGGGCGCAGGCCTCAAGCACGATCCGCTGCGCGCGGCGATCGTAGACCAGCACATGCAGCGGCGGCGCGTCGTCGGTAGCGATCTCACGCAGCGCAAGCTCCATATCTTCGGCCCAGGCACTGAGCAGCGCGGCCTCGCTGGCGGCAGTTGGCGGCGCGTCGCTCATGTGCGTCACAATCCGCTCGCCGCCGGGACCGAGCAGCAGACCCGCCGCCAGATACAGATCGCCGGTCACGTCGTCGGCCTGCACGTCGAGAAAAAGCTGGATCAGATGCGGATGTGCGGCCAGATCCGGCAGCGGCGAGGCCTGGAAATCTGGCAGTCGTGATGGTGCGCGCACTGTCGCGTCCAATCGGCGCAGCACGGCCCGCGCTCTGGCGATCAGCTGATCGAGGTGCGGCGCGATCACCGGGTCGCGTAGCAGCAGCGCGATGCGATCCGCCTGACCGGGCGCGGGTTGAAGTTTTCCAGCGGCGTCGGGCTCTTTGAGCGCGGCCAGCGCCGGTAGATCGGTGATCTCCTGAGCAAACAGCGCGCTGCGGGTGGTTCTGGTCACGTCCGCGATCAAGGCCAGATCGGCGCGCTCGGCGGCACGCGGCAGGCAGATCGAGTTGAACTGGCAGCCGTCACACAGCGCGCTCAGGGCAAACGGCAGATCGTCGAGCGCCGCAGTGGCCGCCTGGCTGAGCGGCCCGTCCTCGCCGGCGATCAATTCCAGCACCAGCGTTTGATACGGCCCCAGGTCAAAGTACAGGCTTTGATCGTGCAGCGTGGCAAAGTCGACCGTCGTCATGCGATGCACCACCGCGCCGACGATGCGGATCAGCGGCAGCTTGGCGCGACGACACAGGTCAGTCAGCAGCAGCGAGTAGATCGCGACCTGCACCCGGTGCTCTAGCCGCTCCTCGCGACTGGCTTTAACATCGGCGATCAGCACATGCAGCCGCCCGCGCTTGTCACGCCCCGCCTCGATCAGATCCGCGCGGCCCGCCGAGCGCCACCCACCGATCGTGCCCTCAAGCGACGCCTGCGTCAAAATCACCGGCTCGCGCCCAACCTGCTCTAGCGCCGCGATGGTCGCCTTCACACCGCCCTCATTCAGATCCACGACCGTATGCTGGCCGCGCAGTGTCTCGACGACCTGATCCTCGAAGCGCTGGCCGGCCTGCTTGAGCAGCGGCGAGAGCGGACGCGCCCGCGCGCCGTAGCGCTCACGCAGCTCACGCGTGGTCTCGGGGTGAAGCGTGAAGTAAAGAAAGCGCTGGCAGGCGTCTAACCGAATAAACTGGCTGATGGCGGTTGGGGCTAGCTGCTCGATCATGTGTGGGACCATTCGCGTAAGTGTGCTGGGATTGTAGAACGTACGAGCGAGATGGTCAAGGGCGGAAGAACCTAGAACCCAGAACCTAGAACCTAGAACCTAACGGAGAACAAAGAGCAGAGAACAGAGAGCAAAGCAAGTACCTACTTTCCCCTCGCCTGTGGCAACCGAGGTCGAAGCCGACCGAGGTTCGGGAAAGGGGATGCCCGAAGGGCAGGGGTGAGGGCTTCGTAGAGAACAAAAGAACAAAGAAACAAAAGAACAAAAAGAGATTTAGTGAAACTCTTTGTTCGTTTGTTCGCTTGTTCCTTTGTTTGCCTGGTGAGGGCCTACTCCACTTGCGCCTGTTTGCTACACTGGCGGCGAGATCCAGGGCAGAGGCTAAGTCGATCGCTCGCCAACAGAGCTTGCTATGACTCAGCCGCTTGAGTTTCGCTTTGCGCTGTTTTTTTCGCTAAGGCATCAAGGAGCGTGTACAATGCATCACAGCCGTCTGTGTGCGATCATGATCGACTGCGACACGACGACGATGGACGCCAGCGTGCGCTTTTGGAGCGGCGCGCTGGGTGCTACGCCCAAGCACCCAGACGATCCGACCGATCCCTATGTGCCGCTGCCGGGCGCAGTCGAGAGCTTGACTCTCGATCTTCAGCGCATCGACGGGCCGAGCCGGATTCATCTTGACTTCGAGACCGACGATGTCGAGGCCGAGGTTCGGCGGCTCGAAGCGCTGGGCGCGACTCGTGAGCGTCAGATCGAGCGCTGGTGGATCATGCGGGATCCCAGCGGCCATCTGTTTTGTGTCGTTCCGCCACAGAGCGACGATTTTCCAGCCAATGCGCGGCGTTGGGAGTGATTGAAGGAGCTTTAGGATGAATACCGAGGATCTGCGCGCACTGCAAGCGCCGCTGAAGGATAAATATCGGGAAGCGCCGGAGACTGCGCTGATTACGCTCAAAGCGCAGGGCCACCTCGGCGAAGGCCTGACCTGCCGCATCGAGACCGGCAAGGCGCTCGTCGAGGCCGGGCTGCACCCAGCGGCGGGCGGCGATGGTCTGGCGGCCTGCTCAGGCGATATGCTGTTGGAGGCGCTGATCGCGTGTGCCGGCGTGACGTTGCGCGCGGTAGCAACCTCGATCGGCGTGAACGTGCGCGGCGGCACCGTCTCTGCCGAGGGCGATCTCGACATGCGTGGCACGCTCTCGGTGGCTAAGGACGCGCCGGTTGGCCTCAAAAACATTCGGCTGCGCTTCGACCTTGACACCGACGCCGAGCCTGAGAAGCTGGACAAGCTGCTGGCCTTGACCGAGCGCTACTGCACGGTGTACCAGACGCTGCGCCAGCCGCCGGAGATGTCGGCCTCGTACACGGTGAGCGGCTAGAGTTTGGGCAAAGATAGGCTGGCTTGTGTACTCATGGGTCGCTGAGGTTTTGAATGCTTACTTGCTGTAGTGATAGCGGCAGGCAATAATCACCACCTCGGTCGTCGTAGCAGAATAAACCAAACGATGCTCTTCGTTAATTCGGCGTGACCAATAGCCTGATAGCCCAGCCTTGAGTGGCTCAGGTTTGCCAATCCCGTCAAAAGGGGAGCGCAACACGTCCTTGATTAGCTGATTAATACGCTTCACCAGCTTACGATCATGCTCTTGAAACCATAGGTAATCTTCCCACGCAGAGGGAGTAAAGCAAAGCTTCATTCTTCGGCTAGCTCCCTCTGTTCTACATTACCTGCCTGTGCTTCTGCAATTGATTGTCTTAGATGAGCCGCGTTTGCTGGATTTGCCAGTAAGTACAAGGTTTCTTTCCAGGAGTTGAATTCATCTAGCGACAAAAATACAACCTGCTGTCCTGAATCAGTAACAACAATTGTCGGCTCAGCATCTGCAATCACCTGATCGATGATCTGCTCTAGATTGCGTTTTGCCTCATTCAAAGTTATTGCATTCATTGGATTTTCCTCCTCAGGTGTCAAGATCAGTATAACAAACGTTTCCTACTAACTATCCGCGATTAATTCTATACTCAGTGTCTAAGCAGGCAGCTGCTTGATTGTGCGCTTTGACTTTGGGCCAGCGCAACATCGGCGAAAAGTCGCGTGTACTGCCGCTTGATTTTTTTTACACTTGGCCGTCGTCACGATGTTTATCACTTCGATCAGCCTAGCCGGTGTGTCGTAGGATCGACCTACAGCGCGGCTTTAAAACCACACAGGAGCACACCATGAGCGAAGCACCGCCGCAATGGCATACTAATCTTTATGCGATTATTCAGTCTCCACATCAGCCTGGCGTGCTGGCGCTTCCTGGTGCCGATGGCTTGAGCTTGCCCTATGCTCGTGTGGACGGGCGAATCTGGACGCCGGAGCTGGATCAGGTGATTCGCAGCATGCGTCAGCAGCTCGCGATCGATCCCATCGTTTTGCGCTGCGCCTGGAGCAAGAGCGACCACGAAACGCAGCAGTTGAGCGCGCTTTACATCCTGGAGCCGCGCGATCGATCCTGGACGCCGCCGGCCACCGCGCGCTGGATTGGCTCCGAAGCGCTGGATGAGCTGGCGATGGCAGAGCCGGATTTGCGTATGGTACTCGGCGCATACTTCGATGATCAGGGCTCCGATCTGCGTGCGCCCTGGGATCAGCCGGGCTGGTTCGCTGTCGTCGAGCGCTGGATACAGCAGCAGCTGACGCAGCTAGGCTACGGGCTGAGCGCGCCGATCGAGCAGATCAAAAGCTGGGGTCTTTCCTGCGTTCTACGCGCACAGACCACAAGTGGCGCTGTGTACTTCAAAGTCGCGTCGCGTCGAGCGCTCTTTGGCGACGAGCCGGCGCTGATGGCGGCGCTGTCGGCTCAGCATCCCAACTACGTTCCCGCTCCGCTGGCTGTCGATCCGGCGCAGAGCTGGATGCTGCTGGCTGATGTTGGGCCGGATCTGCGCCAAACGCCTGAGCGCGAGGCCTGGCAGGCGGCGCTACGGCTCCATAGCGAGGTCCAGCAATCGTTTGCGGCGAGTCCTGAGGCGGTGCTGGCCATCGGTGCCGTCGATCGGCGTTTGGAGCGGCTGGCAGATGAGGTTGAGGAAGTATTGAGCACGCCTGATTCGCTGGAGCGGCTGTCGGATGAGGAGCGGCAGCAGGCCGATGCGCTGCGACCACGAATTGCGCAGATGTGCGCTGATCTGGCGGGCGGCGGCGTGCCCCAGACGATTGTTCACAGCGATCTACACGGCGGCAATATCGCGCTGCACGACGAGCGCTATCTCTGCTTCGACTGGACCGACGGCTGCCTCACGCATCCCTTCTTCGATCTGGTGACGATGCTGCAAGATGCGGAAGAATATCTGGACGCTGAGGCGGCGTCTGAGCTTCGCGACGCGTATTTGGAGCAGTGGACGAGCTACGCGCCGATCGAGCAGCTGCGCGAGCTGTGGAAACTTGCCGAGCCTTTAGGATCGCTGCATCAGGCCGTCAGCTACTATCACATCGTCGAGAGCTTGGAGCAATCCGCGCGGCGTCCGCTGGTTGGCGCGATCGCCTACTGGATTCGCCGGGCTTTGCAGCGCGTCCAGTAAGCCGGGGAGCGGGCCCTCATCCCCCCAGCCCCTTTCCCCGAACTTCGCCAAGCTTTTGGCTCAGTTGCCGCAGGAGAAGGGGAGTATTGGTACTGCTTTGCTGTTTTGTGCGCTGGTTTCTTTGTTCTTCGGTTAGGTTCTAGGTCGCCCAGGGGGCACCCGGTTCTAGGTTCTTGTCTGACATCGCGTATAATCTAGCGCGATTGACAGGCCGCCATGCAGGTTGGCCGTGAATGCCGGCGGTGCGGATCTATTTGGTAGCGCCGGCAGGACAAGGAGGAGCAATGGCTTCATCAGGATTGCAGATCGAGAAGTTGGCCGAGGGGCAGGGTGCCTCGCCCAAAGCCGGCGACGTGGTCGTCGTGCATTACACGGGCTGGCTGACCAATGGCAAGAAGTTCGATAGCTCGGTGGATCGCGGCCAGCCGTTCGAGTTTGTGCTCGGGCAGGGCATGGTTATTCGCGGCTGGGACGAGGGCGTGGCGCAGCTGCGCGTCGGCGACAAGGCGCGGCTCACGCTGTCGCCCGAGTATGGCTATGGCGCGCGCGGTGCCGGCGGCGTGATCCCGCCGAACGCGACCCTGGTCTTCGAGGTCGAACTGCTGGACATTCGCTCGCGCTAATCGATCGAGTGGCGCTTAAATCATGCAGCCGCGTCGCCTTTACGAGGGCAGACGCGGCTGCGTGTTTTCGGCTACCCTAGCTGTTGCTCGACTGCTGCTGTGCGGCGGCCAGCTGATGCAGCAGGTGCAGCATCGGCGTGTAGTTGCTGCAGGCCTTGAGCGATCGGCTGAAAAACTCGTTCGCGCCGCTGGTATCGTTGCTGGTAAGCAGACCGATGCCCTGGTTCATCAGCAGCCCAGGATGCTCAGGATAGCGCGCGTTCATCTGGGCATAAAGCGGCACCGCCTCGGGGTAGCGACCGCGCCGAGCCAGATTGTTGGCCTTGGGCAGCTCCTGCAATCCCGCATCGCGGCCAGTCGACGAGCGCACCTTGATCGCGATCGACCAGGGAACGCCCAGCACAAAGGGCAGATTGAGCCAGAAGGTTTTGTTGAACACGCCCTGCGCGCAGCGATCGCAGACCCGGCGCTGCTTGTACGAGAAGCCATACACAAAGACCAGGAAATAGAAATAAAATTCGTTGTACGACTTCACGCGATCAAACATCGAGCACTCGGGACAGGTGGTGTAGGCTGCATCGGGCGCAACCTTCTGGCCATGCTGATCCAGCAGATGCTCGCAGTAATTGCAGTACACATACGCCGTCCGATCCAGCCCCGAAACATCGATTACGGAGCCACATTCGCCGCAGTCCACCGCGCGAAAGCTGTACTCGCTGTCTTCCTGGAGTAGCTGCTGGCGGTGCAGATTGGCGCTGCGTCGCGATATGACCCGATCGATCCGACGCTTGATCGTCTGGATGGTCTCAGGCTTGGTGTCGAGCACGACTGCGCCGTCTTCGAGCACGCCTTTGGGCAACGTCAGCGCGGTCTGGGCCGTCTGCGAGAGCATCAGCACCAGCCGCCTGCCAGTCGCGTAGGTGCGCAAAATATCGTCGAAGGCCAGCGCCTGATCGTTGAGGGTGAGGCCGAAGGTGTTCAGGCCGCCTTTGCGGGCGAACATGCCCTGATTTTGTCCATTGCGAACATAGTGAAATTTAAAATCAAGATCTTGGACGGGCTGCATGAGAAAGGTACTCCTGAGGCAATTGGATGAGGTGCAGCGCGCATTGTAGCACAAGCAGCCACGACGACTAGTCAGCCTCGGCACCGTGTTTGGCGGCATGAAGTACTAGCCCGGATCAAGCGCTGTAGCAACCAAAACAGGGAGAGCGATTGCTCTCCCTGCTCGTGTCGCCCAGTCGTATCAATGATTAGGGCAGGCTGTTGAGATAGGTTCGATGCCGGCTGGAAAACTCGAAGTTGTTGAACGCATCCCAGTTGATCGACCAGGTCATCAGGCCGCGGAAGTTGGCGTAGCCGCTGGTGCTGCGCAGCCGGTAGCTGCCGCCGAAGGACTGGCCTTTGATGATGTAGTCCAGCGCTTTTTGTACCTCGGCCACCGAGGTGAAGCCGTTGCCCGCGTTGACGTTAGCCGGCAGCCCGATCGCGACCTGGTCGGGACGCAGCGCCGGGAAGACGTTGTTGGCGTTGCCGGCGACCGGAAAGCCTTGCAGCACCATGTCGGCCATCGCGACATGGAAGTCGGCGTTGCCCATGTTGTAGTAGGTGCCATCCAGAGCGCGGATTGGCCCCGAGTTGTAGTGCTGGACATGCAGCAG
>JAFAYS010000456.1 GCA_019240175.1 Chloroflexota bacterium
TGTGCTGCAAAACACGCCGATGCCCGCGCTCCAATTGCCGGACGTGACGCTCAGCCTGTACGAGATCGACGGCGGCAGCGCCGACTACGACCTCAAGCTGGAGCTGGTCGAGGCCGAGGGCGAGCTGTTCGCCTCCTTGCAGTACAACACCGATCTCTTCGAGGCCGCGACGATCGAGCGCCTGCACCAGCATTTCGAGATCGCGCTGCGCCGTTTGCTGGCCGCGCCCGAGCGACGTTTGGCGGATTTGACGCTGCTGACCGAGGCCGAGCGCGCGCTGCTCGACGAGTGGAATGCCACGACGCGCAGCTATCCAACCTCGGCCAGCGTGCATGGACTTTTCGAGCAGCAGGCCGCGCGCACGCCCGACGCGATCGCCGTGGTCTTTGAAGCTCAGCGACTGAGCTATCGTGAGCTGAACACACGCGCGAATCAGCTGGCGCGGCATCTTCAGCAGCGCGGCGTCGCCCAGAGGGCACCCGCCGAAGCCCACGTCGCGATCTGCCTCGATCGCTCGATCGAGATGGTTGTCGGGCTGCTCGGCATTCTCAAAGCCGGTGCGGCCTACCTACCCCTCGATCCAAACTATCCTCACGCGCGCCTCGCCTGGATGCTGGCCGACGCACAGCCGGCGCTGGTGCTCACGCAGCAAGCGATCGCCGCCACGCTGCCGACCGAAGCCGAGATCGTGTGTCTCGACGCAGACTGGCCGCAGATCGCGATGCTCGACGGCGACAATCTCCCCGACAGCACCAGCGACGACTCGGCGATCTATGCGATCTACACCTCGGGCTCGACCGGCCAGCCCAAAGGCGCGATCAACACGCACGGCGGCGTGCGCAACCGGCTGCTGTGGATGCAGGAAACCTACGATCTAACCGCCGCCGATCGTGTGCTGCAAAAAACGCCCTTCACCTTTGATGTGTCGGTTTGGGAGTTTTTCTGGCCGCTGATCACCGGCGCGCAGCTGATCGTCGCGCGACCTGAGGGCCACAAAGACAACGGCTACCTCGTGGATCTGATCGAGCGCGAAGGCATCACCACGCTGCATTTCGTGCCGTCGATGCTGAGCTTGTTTTTGGCCGAGCCGGATCTCCATCGCTGCCACAGTCTGCGGCGCGTGATCTGTAGCGGCGAGGCGCTGCCGGCCCAGCTTGCGGCGCGCTTCTTTGAGCGTCTGAGCGCCGAGCTGCACAACCTGTACGGCCCGACCGAGGCGGCAGTCGATGTGACCGCCTGGTCCTGTGCGCCCGACGACAAGCGCCGCAGCGTGCCGATCGGGCATCCCGTGGCGAACACACAGATCCAGATCCTGGACCGCCAGCTCAATCGTCTGCCGGTCGGCGTGCCCGGTGAGCTACACATCGGCGGCATACAGCTGGCGCGCGGCTATCTCAACCGCCCCGCGCTGACCGCCGAGCGCTTCATCCCCGATCCCTTCAGCCAAACTGGTGGATCGCGGCTGTATAAAACCGGCGATCTGGCGCGCTTCCAGCCCGACGGCACAATCGAATACCTGGGGCGGATCGACCACCAGATCAAGCTGCGCGGCTTCCGGATTGAGCTGGGCGAGATCGAGGCTGCGCTCCGCGAGCACGAGGCGATTCGCGAGGCGCTGGTGCTGCTGCGCGAAGATCGGGCCGACGATCCGCGACTGGTAGCGTACGTAGTCGAGAACCGAGAACCAAGAACTAAGAACCTAGGGGATGAGAGCGAAGCTGGTTCTAGGTTCTTGGTTCTAGGTTCTCCGTTGCGCGAGTTCCTTGCGCAACGGCTGCCCGACTACATGATCCCAAGCGCGTTTGTGCCGCTTGACGCGCTGCCGCTCACGCCCAACGGCAAGATCGATCGGCGCGGGCTGCCCGCACCGGACGCAGAACAGCCCGATCGCAAGCAGGGCTTTGTCGCGCCACGCACGCCGACCGAAGAGGTGATCGCCACGCTGTGGGCCGAGGTGCTGGGCCTCAAGCAGGTCGGCGTCTTCGACAACTTCTTCGAGCTGGGCGGCCACTCGCTGCGCGCGATTCTGCTGCTCTCGCGGGTGCGCGAGGTTTTCCGCGTTTCGCTGCCGGTGCAAAGCATGTTCGAGGCGACAACGGTCGCCGCGCTGGCCGAGCTGCTGATCAACCACGAGGAGCAGCCCGGCAAGATCGACAAGATCGCGCGGCTGCTGCAGCGGATCAAGCAGGTCTCGCCTGATGAGCTGGCGAAAAACCTTGAGCAGCGCCGCAAAGATGGCCAGCGAACATGAGATACAACTATCCGCAAGCATACGTCGGCGGCAACCTATAAAGGAACGAGCAACATGAGTCTCGATGATCTCGGCGATAGCGCCGGATATTCCGACGAGCAACTAGAGCTGCTGGCCTATCTCATGGCCGAGGAAGGCCTGGACTCCGCGCCGCGCCGGACGATCCTGCCCCGCGAGCGCCACGACGACCCGCCGCTGTCGTTCGCGCAGGAGCGGTTGTGGTTCATCGATCGCTACGAGCCGGGCAACCTCGCCTACACGGTGCCGCTGACCGTACGTCTCACCGGATCGCTGGATCGCGCGGCGCTACAGCGGGCACTCGACAGCGTGGTCCAGCGGCACGAGGCGCTGCGCACGACCTTTCCGATGGTCGGCGATCAGCCCGTGCAGCGCATCGCGCCGAGCCTGAGCATTCCGCTGCCGATGACCGAGCTTGAGCATCTGCCGCCGGCTGAGCGCGAGGCCGAGGCGCTGCGACAGGTGGAAGACGCCGTGCGCCAGCCCTTCGATCTCGTGAATGGGCCGCTGATCAAAGCGCGACTCTTTCGCATCGGCGAGCGCGAGCACATCTTCTTCCTGAACATCCATCACATCATCTTCGACGGCTGGTCGATGGGCTTGTTCATCGACGAGGTGACCACGCTCTATGCGGCATATGTCACCGGCGCGGACATGGCGCTGCCCGAGCTGCCGATCCACTACGCCGACTTTACGCTCTGGCAGCGTGAGTGGCTCCAAGGCGACGTGCTGCGCCAGCAGCTCGACTACTGGCTTGAGCAGTTAAGCGGTCCGCTGCCGGTGCTGGATCTCCCCACCGATCGACCGCGTCCGCAGGTGCAAACCTCACGCGGTGCCGCCGAGCCGCTGGTGCTAGCGCCAGCGCTGGTCGCCGCGCTGACGCAGTTGAGCCAGGATGAGGACGCCACGCTCTTCATGACGCTGCTGGCCGCCTTCAATGTGCTGCTGGGGCGCTACTCCGCTCAGGACGACATCATCGTGGGCTCGCCGATCGCCAACCGCGATATGGTCGAGCTTGAAAACATGATGGGCTTTTTCGTCAACACGCTGCTGCTGCGCACGGATCTGTCGGGCAATCCGACGTTTCGCGAGCTGCTGCGCCGCGTGCAGCGCACCACGCTGTCGGCCTACGGGCATCAAAACGTGCCCTTCGAGCAGCTGGTGGAGGCGCTGCGGCCCACGCGCGATCTCAGCCACACGCCGCTCTTTCAGGTCATGTTCATCCTGCAAAATGCGCCGATGCCGGCCTACAATCTGCCGAATCTTACGCTGACGCCGGTGCAGTTCGAGGTTGGCACTGCCAAGTTCGATCTGCTGCTGGGCTTGTCTCAGCCGATCGCGGGCATCGATGATCCGGCGATCGTGGACGGCGGTCTGATCGGCTCGCTGGAATACAACAGCGATCTCTTCGACAGCGCAACGATCGGGCGCATGCTGGCGCACTACGAGACGCTGCTTGAGCAGATCGTCGCCGATCCCGATCGACAGCTTGCCGAGCTGTCGCTGCTGCCCGCCGCCGAGCGCGCGCTGCTCCTCGAATCCTGGGCCGCGCCTGTCGATCTGCCGCCCGATTCGCTGTGTGCGCATCACTTGTTTGAGCGCAGCGCCGAGCGCAACCCCGAAGCTGTAGCCATCGTGGACGGGAACCGCGAGCTGAGCTATGGTGAGCTGAACCGCCGTGCCAATCAGCTGGCGCATCAGCTCACAGCGCTGGGCGTCGGCCCGGAAACGCGTGTTGGTCTGCTGGTCGAGCGATCGCAAGAGATGCTGGTCGGCTTGCTCGGTGTGTTGAAAGCGGGCGCGGCCTACGTACCACTCGATCCGGCCTATCCCCAGGAGCGGATCGCGCTGATGCTGCGTGATGCCGAGATCGGCGTGCTGCTCACGCAAGAACATCTGGCCGAGCGCGTGCCACAAGCGGCGATGCAGATTGTGCGGCTGGATGCGGATTGGCGGCGGATCGCTCAGATACCGAGTCACAATCCGGACAGCGCAATCAGCGCCACCAATCTCGCCTATGTGATGTACACCTCGGGCTCGACCGGCACGCCCAAAGGCGTGATGATCCCGCATCAGTCGCTGGTGAATTATGTCCAGTCGGCGCAAGCGGCCTACGGAATCAACGCCGACGATCGCATCCTGCAGTTCGCCTCGCTCAGCTTCGATACCAGCGCCGAGGAGATCTATCTGGCGCTGGCAAGCGGCGCGACGCTTTTGCTGCGCAACCAGGACATGCTGGCGATTCCGTTGTTTCTCCAAACTTGCGCCGCGTGGCAGATCACCGCGCTGAGCCTGCCGACGGCCTACTGGCACGAGCTGGTTGCTCTAGCTGAGACTCAAGATCTGGCGCTGCCGCCGAGTTTAAGGTTGATGATTATCGGTGGTGAGCGCGCGCTGCCGGAGCGGCTGGCGCAATGGCGGCGCTGGACCAACGATCGCGTGCGGCTGCTCAACACCTACGGCCCCACCGAAACCACGATCGTCGCGACCGCCTGGGATGCGCTGCACGACCCGAAAGATCCCGCTACCTTGCGCGAAGTGCCGATCGGGCGGGCGCTGGGCAACGTCCAGACCTATGTGCTGGGCGCGAATCTACAGCCGCAGCCGATCGGCGTGCCCGGCGAGCTCTACATCGGCGGGGCGAGCCTGGCGCGCGGCTACCATCAGCGCCCGGATCTGACCGCCGAGCGCTTCATCCCCAATCCTTTTAGCGATCAAATCGGATCGCGGCTCTACGCCACCGGCGACCGCGCGCGCTACCTGGCCGACGGCTCGCTCGAATTTCTTGGCCGCACCGACGAGCAGATCAAAATTCGCGGCTTTCGCGTGGAGCCAGGCGAGATCGCGGCGGCCTTGCGTCAGCATCCGTACGTGCGCGACGCGATCGTCGTCGCCCAGCGCGTTGGGCCGGGCGAGCAGCGGCTAGTGGCGTACGTAACGGAGAACCAAGAACCTAGAACCCAGAACCAAGGGGCTTCAGAACTAGGTTCTAGGACGCCCAAAGGGCACCCGGTTCTAGGTTCTGAACTGCGCGCCTTCCTCCGCGCTCAGCTTCCCGCGCATATGATCCCCGCCGCGTTCGTGGTGCTCGACGCGCTGCCGCTCACGCCCAGCGGCAAGATCGACCGGCGCGCGCTGCCCGATCCCGATCTGCAACCGGCAGCCGAGGCCACGTATGTCGTGCCGCACACGCCGCTGGAGCAGACGATCGCCGAGGTGTGGCGACAGGTGCTGCAGCTCGATCGCGTAGGCACCGGCGACAACTTCTTCGATCTGGGCGGCCACTCGCTGCGGCTGATCCAGGTGCAGAGCCAGCTTCAGAATCGGCTACAGCGCGAGATTCCGCTGCTGGACCTGTTTCGCTACCCGACGATTCGCGCGCTGGCCGATCATCTCGGCGCGGCTCAAACAACAGCGGACGCAGCGCCAGCGATCGAGAGCAAACCACCCACGACGCGGCCCGTCACCCACGCCACCGACATCGCGATCATCGCCGTGGCTGGGCGCTTTCCAGGCGCTCCCAACGTCGAGCAGCTGTGGCTCAATCTGCGTGATGGCGTCGAGTCCGTCACGTTTTTCTCCGACGACGAACTGCGCGCCACAGCGATCGATCCGGCGCTGCTCAGCAATCCCGCGTATGTCAAAGCGCGGGCGGCCTTGCCCGAGATCGAGCAGTTCGACGCGGCATTTTTCGGCTACAGCCCGCGCGAGGCTGAGGTCATGGACCCGCAGCAGCGCTTCTTTTTGGAGTGTGCCTGGGAAGCCCTGGAGCGCGCAGGCTACCCCGCAGGCGACGCGCCGTCCTCAGTCGGTGTGTTTGCGGGCGTCGGCACCAGCGGCTACCAGCTCAATCTTTTCACGCGCCCCGATGTGCTCGCCACCGTCGGCACGATGCAGGCCAGCCTGGGCAGCGAAAAAGACCACATCACGACTCGCGTCGGCTACAAACTGAATCTGCGCGGCCCGTGCGTCACCGTGCAGAGCGCCTGCTCGACCTCGCTGGTGGCGGTACATCTGGCCTGTCAAAGCTTGCGCCAGGGCGAGTGCAAGATGGCGCTGGCGGGCGGCGCGTCGATCGTGGTGCCACAGGTAACCGGCACGCTCTACCAGGAGGGCGGCATCATCTCGCCCGACGGCCATTGCCGCGCCTTCGACGCGGACGCGCAGGGCACAGTCAGCGGCAGCGGCGTCGGCGTGGTGGTGCTCAAGCGGCTTGAGGATGCGCTCGCCGACGGCGATTCGATCCTGGCGGTGGTCAAAGGCAGCGCGATCAACAACGACGGCGCGAACAAAGTCGGCTACACCGCGCCCAGCATCGACGGCCAGGCCGAGGTGATCGCAGCGGCGCTTGAGATGGCCGGCGTCGCGCCCGAGACGATCGGCTATATCGAGGCGCACGGCACCGGCACGCGACTCGGCGATCCGATCGAGGTCGCGGCGCTCAAACAGGTATTTGGCGCGGTGGGCGCAGAGCAGCGCTGCGCATTGGGCTCGATCAAAACCAATATCGGCCACCTCGACACAGCTGCCGGCGTGACTGGCCTGATCAAAGCCGTGCTCGCGCTGCATCACCGCCAGATCCCGCCGAGCCTGCATTTTAGCGCCGCCAATCCCGCGCTTAGCCTTGACAACTCACCGTTTTATGTCAACACTTCACTCAGCGAATGGCAAGCGAATGCAACACCACGCCGCGCCGGAGTGAGCTCATTTGGCATCGGCGGGACCAACGCGCATGTTGTGCTGGAAGAAGCGCCGCCGCTTGAGACGACCTCACCAGGCCGCGCGGCCCAGCTGCTGGTGCTCTCCGCTAAAACCGAATCCGCGCTCGAAACCGCGACCGACAACCTGATCGACCAGCTAGAGCGCGAGCCAACTCTTGATCTGGCGGACGTGGCCTACACGTTGCAGATCGGACGCGCACCGTTTGCCCTGCGACGAGCGCTGGTCTGCCGCGATCGCGACGATGCGCTGGCCGCGCTCAAAGCTCGCGACCCACAGCGGCTGCTCGATCACACGCCTGCCGACGAGCGACCACCAGTCGTGTTTATGTTTCCCGGTCAGGGCGCACAATATATCAACATGGGCCGCGATCTGTACGCCGCAGAGCCGGAGTTCCGCCGCTGGATCGACCGCTGCGCCGAGCTGTTGCAACCACAGCTGGATCTGCACACGATCCTGTATCCCGGCGATCACGGCTCGGATGCAACAACGCTCGGCGCGATATCGCTGTCACATCCGGCGCTGTTCGCGGTCGAGTACGCGCTGGCGCAGCTGTGGATCAGCTGGGGCGTCAAGCCAGCCGCGCTGATCGGCCACAGCGTCGGTGAGTATGTGGCAGCCACACTGGCGGGCGTTTTTTCGCTAGAAGACGCGCTGGCGCTGATCGTGACGCGCAGCCGTCTGCTGCAAC
>JAFAYS010000758.1 GCA_019240175.1 Chloroflexota bacterium
ATACCGTAGCGCCGGCGCTTTCTCAAGATCCAGCCTGAACAAACAAAACAGCCCACGTCGCCGTGAGCTGTGTATGGATCAACGACAATATTGGAAAGGGAATATTTTGGGGAGCGCCCCAATCCCCCGGCCTTTTGACGTGCGGCCTAGCCGTTACGCTTCAAACGCCCAGTGCGCTTGGCGTACTGCTCGGCGGTGACAAACACCCACAGCCCGAATGGCACCGCGATCGCGCCGATGATCAGCAGCGGCAGAATGTAGACCTGTGCCAGGCTGAGAACGCTGGCGTTTTCCAGCAGCGCCTCGCGCATACCGGCCAGCACATAGTAGGCCGGCGAGATCTGGCTGATCGTCTGCATCCAACCCGGCAGCACCGCGATCGGGAAGTAGACGCCCGAGACCAGCAGGATCATGGCTTTGATCACGTTGGTCATCTGCGCGCCACGCTCGGGAAAGAGCAGCGGCAGCACCGCCGCGAAGATGCCCATACCCACAAACGACAGGCTGCCGACGACCAGCAGCGCCATCGCGCCGAAAAAGTTGGCCTGCGCCAGGCTCACGTCGAAGAAGAACGAGACCACGCCCAGGATGATCGCTGTATGCAGCACGCCGTACAGGATCGCGAAAAGCGTCGCGCCCAGCAGATGCGTCAGCCGCGAGATCGGTGCCATAAAGGTGTACTCGATCGTGCCTTCCCAGCGCTCCCAGGTGATCGTCTCGCTGATCGCGTCGAAGACCACCGCCAGGTAGTTCCAGACCAGCGTGCCGACCAGCAGGAACAAGATGAACTCGTTGACCTCGGCAGGCGAGATCGCGACGCCCGTGATCTCGGGCGAAGCCTTGGCGATAAAGGTGATCGAAAGCGCGTTCACGATCGAGTAGATCAGAAACACGACTTCCCACCCCCAGTAGCGCTTGACCAGATTTATATTGCGCTCGACAAACGCATACGAAGCCTTTGTCTCGCGAAACAAGGATCGTCCAAGTCCAGCAACCGTCATATATCCTCCAGCTAAGCCGCGTGCCAACACCGCAATCAGCTGATTTGTGCGTGCAGCACCCGCGCGATCATTCCACGCGGAAGCAACTTACACGCCTATTTCAGCCCGCAGCATACGATACGCTGTGTACACCTCTGGCTCGAAACACACCACGACAATCGATTCAAACTCGGTTTGGCGCAACATCTGCTTAATCTCTGTCAGCGCAATCCGGGCGGCGCGGCGTACCGGAAATCCAAACGCGCCGGTACTAATTGACGGGAAGGCCACACTGCGCAAACCATATTCACGCGCCACCGCAAAGCATTGTCGATAGCACTGCGCGAGAATTGCATCTTCCCCGGCATTGCCGCCCTGCCATACTGGCCCAACTGTATGGATGACCCAGCGGGCAGGTAAGCGGTAGCCGGGCGTGATGCGTGCCTCACCAGAAGGACATCCGCCCAGCTTTTGACATGCTATGAGCAGATCGGGACCAGCCGCCTCATGGACTGCACCATCAACCCCACCGCCGCCGAGCAGCGCGGCATTGGCAGCAGTGACGATCGCGTCCACATTCTGCCGCGTAATATCGCCCTGCATGATCGTCAGTGTCGTCATGACCGCCAGGACTCCGATACCTGCGATGAGGCAGCCAAATCAGCGATTGCGCCGCGCTTCCCACTCGGAGCGCATCAGGCCCATCAGCACAACATCGAAATATTTGCCGTCGTAGTAGCCGTGCTGCCGCAGCCGGCCCTCCTCGACGAAGCCCAGCGACTGGTAGCAGCGGATCGCGCGCTCATTGGTCGACCAGGTTTCCAGCCAGATCCGGCGGTAATTCTGGATATCAAAGGCCCACTTGAACAGCGTGGCGATCGCGTCGCGGCCATAGCCCTTGCCAAGATACTCGCGGTCATAGATCGCGATGCCGAACGCCGACATGTGCAGCCGCCGGTCGCGGTGATGCAGGCCCACCGAGCCGATGACTTTGCCGTCGGCCTCGATGATGAACCAGCTGCGATCCTCGTTCTCGACATCCTTATCGAAGCCTTTTTCCATCGTGGCCAGCGGGATCGGCTGCCAGTTGCCGTCGGCCATCAGCACCAGATCCAGATCTTGCTCCAACTGATACAGTGTTTTAAGATCCTCGCGCTCGACGGCACGCAGTTTCACTTTTTCGCCGCGTAGCATGATTTAGCTCCTTTGCTGTCGCTCCAGCCACTCGGGGCGCAGCACGCCCATCTCCACAATATCCACGCGCTGGCCGTTGACCCAGGCCGCCTCGCGCATTCGGCCTTCCTCGACGAAACCGGCCGCTTTGTAGCAGCGGATCGCGCGCTCGTTGGTTGACCAGGTGTCAAGCGAGATACGGTGGAAGTTTTCGATCATAAAGGCCCAGCGCAGCAGCGTGTTGACCGCATCGCGGCCATAGCCCTGGCCCAGCTGCGTGCTGTCCAGCACAATCGCCAGCCAGGCGTTCTGCGAGCGCCGGTCGATGAACTTGATCGCGATCGAGCCGATGCAGCGATCGTCGATCGTGACCGCGAAGTTAATCCGGTCGTCGGGCGAGGCATCAAGGATTGAATGCCAGCGATGCCGCGCTGCCTCAACAGTTTGCGGCAGCCACGTGCCCGATCCCGCAATCGACACCTCGACATCCTCGGCCATCAAGCGATACCAGGCATCGAAATCGGATTCGCGGAAGGGACGCAGCGCAATACGTTCACCCTGTAGCATGTCCATGTTCTCCTAGCTGGTGGATCAGCGCGCTCATCCGCGATAGATCAAGATCGTCGCGCGTAATATCCATGATCACTTTGTCGTAGCGCCGCCCGCCAAGCTGGTAGCTGCCGCGCCAGCGTCCGACCTCACGAAAGCCCGCCTTGAGATAAGCGCGATGGCCGCGCTCGTTAAAGGCGACAAACCACAGGCAGATGCTCGACAGATTTTTGAAAAAGCAGCCGTACTCCGCCATCAGTCGCACCGCCTCGGTGCCGTAGCCACGGCCACGCGCGGTTTTGTCGCCGATGTTGATGCCAAGCTCGGCGGTGCCATGCAGCAGATCGATATTCTTCAGGCCCACCGTCCCGATCAGGTGCTGGGTTTCGCGCACAATGATGCCGAAGTTAATCTGATCGCTCTGCTTGGCGAGGCTGTTGTACCATTCCTGCTCTTGCTCGACCCGAAAGACCGCGCCAACCGCGCCAAGATAGGCCGTGGTTTCCAGATCGGCGAACCATTCGGTAAAGGTCGGCACGTCGTCTTGAAGCAGCGTGGTCAAAAAAATTCGCTCGCCGGGCACAACCTCAGGCCGGATTACTGGCAGCATCCGCGATCTCCTTCCTCCAAAGCTTTAAGTGAGCTACACTTCTTTCACAAACGCGATGTTCGTGCGTGTTGTCCGGAAGCCGACCGACTCATACAGCCGCGTCGCGCCGGTGGGGCTGTCGGCGTCCACGCCCAGCATGGCGGTATCCAGGCCCTCGGCTTTGAGCAGCCGCAGACCGGACAGCAGCATTGCGCGGCCCAGCCCCAGCTTGCGATAGCCGCGGCGCGTGCCCAGCAGCGAGATCCAGCCTTCTTCCCGCCCGATACGCCGATTTTGCTCACGGAAGATCAGGCACTTGCAAAATGCCGCCAGGGTGCCGTCCGCCGCCACCGCGATCAGATCGTCCTGGGGACGGTAATGGCCTTCGGTCAGCCAGTGCAGCCGCTGCTCAACCGTCAGGTCGTGATGATCCCAGTGATCGATAAACGACTGATTGAACAGCTCGACCCAGGCTGGCACTTCCTCCGCTCCCGCCAGCGTGCGCAGCGTAAAGCCCACCGGGAACTGCGGCTCCGGCAGCGGATCGGAGAGCGGACGCGCCATGTCCATGAAGTAGCGCACGATCTTGAAGCCGTGCTGCTCAAGCATCGCGATCCGCTGGGGATTATCCGCGACCGAGCCGACGCGCAGTCGCGCCGTCAGGCCGTGCTGCCGCCCAAGCTCGCGCAGCCGTTCGCTGGCCCAGCCGAAAAGCTCGCCTTCCAGGCCGTGGTTCCAGCGCAGTGTCGGGTGAATACGGAACCACATAAACCCCGATAGATCGTCGCCGACCGGCGGAATTTGCAGTCGTCCAAACGCCGCCAGCATACCATCGGCATCTTCCCACAGCGCAAGATCGCGCTGCTGGTCGGTCGTCGGATCGCTGAAATCTTCGCGCATCTCATCGATCGATGTGCCTTGATCCAGCCGATCGACGGCCTCGCAGGCGTTAAGCAGATCGACGATTCGTGGCAGATCGGACTCCCCAGCGTAGGGGCGCATCGTCAGTGTCGTCACAGCCGTCTCCAGATACTATTTATGCTTGTTCGGTGGCCGGCTCCAGGTTCCTGGTAAATTTGATCCAGGTCTCATCCCTGGTAAAGCCCGCCGCCTCATACAGTCGTGTCGCGCCGGTCAGGCTCTGCGCATCGACGCCGAGCTTGGCGGTATTCATGCCGCTGGCCTTGAGCCGCTGTAGTCCGGTCAGCAAGATTCCACGGCCCAGCCCGATACGACGATAGCCGCGCCGCGTGCCCAGCAAGTGAATCCAGCCGACATTTTCGCCGGTGCGCTCGTTCTCAGCGGTATTGATGCCGGCCCAGCAGAACGCCGCGAACGTGCCGTCCTCCGCCACCGCGACCAGATTCAGATCGGCGCGGCCATCGGGATCGTCCAGCCAGTTCTTCCAGCGCTCGAACGTCAGCGGATGATGGTTATAGTGATCGATGAACGAAAGGTTGTACATGCCGATCCAGGCCTCGCCGTCGGCCTCATCGCCGATCTCGCGGATCGTGAAGCCGGCAGGCAGCTCAGCGGGCGGCAGATCGTCGAGGTCGCGGATCATCACGAAGGTGTAGCGCTCAGGAGTCATGTCCCGGCTTTCCATCAGCGCGATCTGGCTCAACTGCGTGTCGCGCACGGCTACCGTGCTCTTCGCCGGAAGGCCGCGCTCGCGCGAGATCTCACGCAGCCGCTGTTCGCCCCAATCCAGGATCTGCGCCTCCAGCCCGCTCGAACGGTACTCGGGATGCGCCTGGTAGACGATGCGGCCCTCGACGCGCTCGTCGTTGTTGGGCGTCCAGATCTGCGCAAAGGCGACCAGGTTGCCCTCGGCGTCGTCCCACAGCAGCACGTTGCGATCTTTATCGAGCCAGGGATCGGAGAACTCGACGCGCAGCTCGTTCACGTTTGTGCCCTGGCCGAGCTGATCGACCTCTTCGCAGAGATTCCACAGATCGGCGATTCGCACAAGATCTTCTTCGCCACGAAACTGGCGCGTCACCAGCCGAGTATCTACAGTTGTCATAGGGTGCTTCCTTATCATCGGCGATCAACTGGTGATCGCGCTGCTACTATGTCTCGCATCTATGCATGGTCCCGCAATCTGTGGCATGGGAGCGCAGCCAGCTGCTAGCGTCCAACGGTCTCCGCGCTCAGCTCTTCACGCAGCCGCACGTAGCTGTCGTAGCGCGCCTCGTGGATCGTGCCCTGACTAACCGCATCACGCACCGCGCAGTCCGGCTCGTGCATATGGCTGCACGGCTGGAAATAGCACTCCTCGATAAAGGGCCGGAACTCGCGAAAGCCCCAGTCCAGCTCGCTCGCCGGCACCTGCCACAGGCCCAGCTCACGGATGCCGGGCGTGTCTGCCACGTAGCCGCCGCCATGCAGCGGAATCAGCTCAGGCGCGACGGTGGTATGCCGGCCCTTGTTCGCGTTGGAGCCCGACTCGCTAACCGCGCCGGTCTTGAGCTGCAGGCCCGGCTGGATCGTGTTGAGCAAGCTTGACTTGCCCACGCCCGACGGGCCGCTGAAGGCCGAGATCTTGCCGGCCAGCTGCGCGCGCACCTCGTCCACGCCTCGGCCCGCGCGGACACTCGTCCGCAGCACGGTGTAGCCAATCTCTTCGTAAAGCCCGAAGATTGCCCGGATCTCGTCGTCGGAGCGCAGATCGCACTTGTTGGCGACGATAACCACATCCAGATCGTTCAGCTCGGCATTGATCAAAAAGCGATCAAGCATCCGCACATGCGGCTCCGGCTGAGCGACAGCAAAGACCGTCACGAGCTGATCCAGATTGGCGACGATCACATCTTCTTTCCACACACCTTTCGCGCCTGCCGCGCGCCGCGCCAGCTTCGATTGTCGCGGCAAGACCTCTTCGATCGCGCCCTCGCCAGGGATTGTCGGCGTAATCCGCACGCTATCGCCCAGCGTCGCAATGTCGCTGGCTACACGGCTTTTCTTGAGCCGACCGCGCAATGTGCAGCGAAGTGTCGTATCGTCTGTCGCCACCCAGAAAAACCCGCTTTGAGCCTTTACTACCGTTCCGATCATGCAGTTCTCCGTAACTTACTAGTGCCGATGAGTTGCTTCA
>JAFAYS010000782.1 GCA_019240175.1 Chloroflexota bacterium
GCAGTTTGGTCGCGCCGAGCAGATTGGCAAGCAGCTGGCTGCCGCGCAGCAGCGGAGCCGTCCGCTGTGGCAGTATCTGCTGATGTACGCGGGCTGCGTTCTGGTGATCTTTCTCTTTTTCGCGACGGCCAACGACAAGCCGACCGACTTTCCATACGACTGGAAGGATCAGTTGCTGCTGGCACTGGTGCTGCCCGCCGGCGTGCTGATCGCTACGGTCAAGGCGCTGGTGCAGGCGGTTCGCTCGTAGAACACGGCGACGTAGCACATCTGCATTTGCCTGTTACGCAAAGGGAGCATGAACGAGAAGAATCGTTCATGCTCCCTTCGTACATCGCCGATTTGCTTGTATGCGGAGTGAGAATCTTTCCTCGCTAGTCGCGGCGATCTTCGCTGGTTTCTTCTTCGGTCGCCTCTGCGCCCACCGCCGGGCCAAGCGCGCTCGGTGCGCCGCCGACAACGCCCGTGCTGATGCCGCCGCCGGTCTGTCCCAGCAGGCCCGCGCCGGCAGCCGGAACAATCGTCACATCTTCGCCAACTTCCCGCTCACGATCGTCGTCTACGTCCGCAGTGTGCTTAGCTCGTGTGTCCTCGGGCAGTTGCTGTGGCGCGTAGATCGCCTCGCGCTCGTCGGCATCTTGAAACAATGGTCGATCGCTCATGGTTGGCGCTCCTTTCCTGGCTTTGCCGATCTTGAGAGCAAAGCGTGTGCCGTCCCTGTGGTGGTTGCGCAGATCCAGGCTCACGCCTATACTCACGCCAGATCGTCGAAACTACGTGCCAGGAACGACTGCATGACATCAGCCACCGACAACGCCAGGTTGGCGCAATTGATCCAACAGATCAAGCCCCAGAGCAGGCTGCGGCGCGCGTGGCCGCTCAAAGGCGGCGTTTCCGCTCAGGTGACGGCGCTTGAGATCGAGCAGCCGGACGGCCAGATCACAAAGCTGATCGTGCGCCAGCATGGCAGCGTCGATCGCGCGCATAACCCCAACATCGCAGCCGATGAGTTTAAGCTGTTGCAGATCCTGCAAGCGGCAGGTGTGGCTGCTCCCAGGCCCTATTTTGTCGATCCAGCGGGCGCGATCTTGGATTCGCCATGCATCGTGATCGAGTATATCGAAGGCGCGCCGGAGTTTGCGCCCGCCAACGTAGCCGATCTGATCATGCAGATGGCACCCCAACTGGCTCAGATTCATGCGCTTGACGGAATAATTCCCGAGCTGGGCTTTCTAGGCCCGATCGAAGGGCGCTACACTCAGCTGCTCGCCAATCGGCCCGCCACGCTGGACGCCGCGTTCGACGAGACGCGCATTCGCGATACGCTGGCAGCCGTTTGGCCGATCTCGCAGCACAATCGAGTGGCGCTGCTGCACGGCGATTTTTGGCCGGGCAATCTGCTCTGGCAGGCGGGCCGGCTGGTCGCGGTGATCGATTGGGAAGATGCGGCGCTGGGCGATCCGCTGGCCGATCTTGCCAATACGCGGCTGGAGATCATGTGGGCGTTCGGCGGCGATGCGATGCAAGAGTTTACGCGTCGCTATCAATCGCTGGCGGCGATCGATCTGGCCCAGCTGCCCTACTGGGATCTTTGTGCGGCGCTACGACCGATACCCAAGATCGCCGAGTGGACCGACGACGCCACCGCTCAGCAGTCGATGCGTGCAGGGCTAAAGTCTTTTATCGATCAAGCTTTTGCTCGATTGTAAGTTGGTCTAAAATTTGTGTAAAATATCACAAGCCAACTTTAGCCGCATACATTCCGGCTGCGCTTGAGCTATGATCTGGTTCATCGCAAACGTAGGAGCAGCGATGAATCCAAAATTTCTACAGCTTAACGGCATGACCACCGTCGAGCGGCACACGATGATTGAGCGGGTCAAAGCGGCGCTTGCGGCCAGCGGCGCGTATATTCTGAACTTTCATATGTTCTCCAACGCCTCGCTGGTTTTGGAGTTTGAGATTCCACTCGATCAATTGACGCGACTCGGCCCAGCCATCCATACAACCGGACTGCGGCTTGAGCAGCGCAGCCAGGAACTGCTTGACGAGTGGGATCAACAGACCGCAGCGCGCGGAGCAGTGGAGTCGCGCGATCTGCCGGGCACATTGCAGATCACATTTATTCACAACGAGCCCGACTTGATCATCGAGGTGCCGATGGTGCCGGGCTAAGTGTTACAGCAGATGACCGGCAGACGCCGTGCTATACTCCAAACCCGACCAGATAAGCTTGAACAAGGCAGGTAACAATGGCTCAGGCAAGCGGCTCGTTCGAGGTGAATATTACGCCACAGACAGGGAATACGGTTGAAGGCGTCAGCCTCGGCAGGTTAGCGCTCGACAAGCAGTTTCATGGTGATCTCGAAGCGACCAGCAAAGGCGAGATGCTTTCGGCTGGCACCGAGGTTGGCTCGGCGGTGTACGTGGCGATCGAGCGCGTGACGGGCACGCTGCATGGCCGTAGCGGCAGCTTTGTGCTGGTGCATAAGGGCACCATGACCAGCGCCGGCCAGGAGCTGACGATCAGCGTCGCGCCGGATTCCGGCACCGGCGAGCTGGCAGGGCTGGCTGGCACAATGAGCATCGCGATCGTCGAGGGCAACCACTCGTACAGCTTCGAGTACACGCTCGCCGAAGCCGCCTGAGCATCTGCGCGATCAGGCGCGGCGGTTGCATGACACGCAGTCGCGCCTGGTGGTGAGGAACTCCGGTACTCATCGCCAGGCGCGATACTTGTTTGCGGGCGTTGCTACTGGCGCGGAAACGGCACGACCCAGATCCAGATCATCGCTACGAAGGCCGCGCCGCCCGCTATCGTGAACAGGTGAAAGATCTCGTGGAAGCCGAAGATCCGCGGCAGCGGATTGGGCCGCTTCAGGGCGTAGACGACCGCGCCGATCGAGTAGAGCACACCGCCCGCGACCAGCATCGCGATCGCCTGCCAGGGCAGCAGCTGCGCCAGTTGGGGCAGCGCGATCAGCGAAACCCAGCCCATGCCGAGGTAGAGGCCGGTCGAGGCCCAGCGCGGCAGATGCAGCTGCAGCATCGTCGATACCACGCCTGACAGCCCGATCGTCCAGATCAGTACCAGCACCAGCACGCGCAGCCAGCCGGTCAGCACATTGACGCAGATTGGCGTGTAGGTGCCGGCGATCAAAAGAAAAATGTTGGAGTGATCGATCGCGCGCATCAGCGCGTGCTTGCGTCCCTGCCAGCGGCCCAGGTGGTAGACCGCGCTGCCCAGGTACAGCCCGATCATGCTCATGCCAAAGACCAGCACCGAAACAAAGCGCACGGCGTCGGTGCGCGTCTCGACCAGCAGCAGGATCGTCACGACCATTGCGGCCAGCGCGGCCAGCGCGTGCGACCAGCCACGCATGAGCGGTTTTTGTCCAAAGCGCGTAAAGCGCGAGGGCCGCTCACCTGGGGAAGAAATAGAACTATTCATAAATGTGTAAACTCCAAGATCCGGCTGAGCGAGCAGCCCGAAATAGATGTCATCCTCGTTAAACGATACGAGATCAGGCGGCTGGTTGGATTAACCGCGTGATCTCGTCTTGATCTATTCCTTGTACGTGTAGCTTTTAGATAGCTATCGCTGCTCGCATCGTTACTGCCTTGGGCGGAGCGCCGAATGGTGGATCAGCCAGTACACGCCGACGACCAGTATGCCGCCGATCAGCGTCGCCACGCCCCACATGAATGGCTTGACATATTCAGGGCCATTGCCTGACTGCGCAAGCTGTGTAGCATCCCGGCCAACGCCGAGCGCAAACGCGATCTGCACGCCGGCAAAGACGATCCAATACAGCAAAAGCGGGAGTCCACCCAGTCCAAGGAGTGCGGTAATATCAAACATACAACCTCATCGTGATTTGATACGAGAAATGTTTCGTAGTGATTATTATTCTACGGTCAATGATCGATATAGGTTACACCAAAATAGATATACGCCGATGTAGTTTTCCGGACGAAG
>JAFAYS010001013.1 GCA_019240175.1 Chloroflexota bacterium
TTCGAGTAGTGCCAGCAGCCCCGAGCGCAGCGCTGGCGTGTAGGGCAGCTTGAAGGTCTGCTCGGCGTAGCGCAGCAGGCCGTAGGATGGCGCTCGTCCAGTTGTATCTTCGATCAGCAAACAGTACGCCGCCAGCTGCATCAGATCCGACTCGTACGGCGCTGCTGCTCTGCGGCTCGGTTTGACCTCCACCGGGATTAGGCCGCCGCGCGTCTCCAGTACATAATCCGGCTTGCCGACCAGGCCATAGCGCTGTGATACCAATGGCTCGTCAGCTTGTCGCCAGCCGCTGGTATCGGATGAGTGCACGCGCGTCCAGGGTAGGCCCGTAGCTCGTCGTAGTCGTAGCGCCAGCACCAGTAGACCAAGCGCGCAGACCAACAGCAGATAGGCGATCACTGTAGCGCGATCAGCCCAAAGGCCAGCGCAATCAAGATCAGGCTGGCAACAAGAAGCAGGTGTGAAAACCACACCTGCCGTCCGTGTCTTGCATGCAGCGCTGTGCCGTGTTCGTGACGTTCGCGGCCTGCGGGCTCGAGGCCAACGCTGTGGTGCAGCCACCACGCGCGCTGGCAATACACATACTCGCCGATCTCACTTGCTCGGATAAATCGGCCCCGTTTCATTAACCACCAAACGCATCCCGACCGATCCAGATATTGCGGATGTCGGAGAAGGTGATCAGCAGCATCAGGCCCAGCAGCGCGATCATGCCCAGCGCGTGAACCATCGCCTCTTTTTCGGGCGGAACACGCTTGCCGCGCCGAACCCACTCGATCAGCGCAAACACGATGCGGCTGCCGTCGAGCGCCGGGAAAGGCAGCAGGTTGATCAGCGCAAGGTTGACGCTGATCAGCGCGGTCAAGTTCAGGTAGCTGATCAATCCACCGGTTCGCGCGACCTCGCCGGTCATGCGCGCAATCCCAACCGGGCCTGCCACACCGCCACGGATCGAAGGATCGGCCAGGCCAAAGAACGAGCCGAGCAGCATGCCGATGCCACGCAGCATCTCAACGAAGAGCGTGAATGTTCGGTTCACACCGAAGATCAACGCTTCGATCGGGTTGAGCCGGTTGGTGTAGCGCACTTCTACCACTTGATCGGCGGGCACATCGAGGACGACGCCAACTGCCCCTTCATTGGGCCCAAGCTGCTCGCGTGTTCGCGGCGTAAGCTTGGCATTAAAGGTCGTCGTGCCCTCCGGGGTTCCAGTACGCTGCACATCCAGCGTGATCTCCTTGCCCGCCTGGTCCTGGATCAGGCCTTGCAGCTGGCTGATCGAGTCGACTTTCTGACCGTTGAGCGCCAGGATAACATCGTTCGGTCGGAGCTGGGCTTGAGCAGCGGGCGAATTGTCCGCGACCTCGGCAATCGTGACCGGCCCAACCGCATCGGGCTGGCCAGCAACGCCCATGATCAGCGCGAATATGATGATCGCGGTGAGAATATTCATGACCGCGCCAGCGGCCATCACCGGGATCTTCTTCCACGGCGGCGCTGTCGCGAGCGAGCCCTCAACCTCGAAGTTGCCTTCTTCGCCAGCCATGCGCACGAAACCGCCGAGCGGCAGCCAGTTGAGCGTAACCGGCACACCCCGCCAGTGAAACAGCGTCAGGATACGCGGTGGGTAGCCGAAGCCAAACTCTTCGACTTTGATTCCGAGCTTGAGAGCAGTAAGAAAATGCCCTAGCTCATGCACGAAAATCAAAAAGCCGAGGGAAGGAATAACTGTGAGAACCCACAACCAATCAAGCATGAACGAACTCCTGGGGATGCATGGAAAAGTACGCGATCTTTGCGCTGCCATGCATTACCGTCGCTATGCAGTGTACCCAAAAGCAGGGGGGTAGTCAACTACCTGTGCCCTTCAAGGCTGGCTGCTGCCAACGGCGAGGCTGCTGAGCAACTTTTTTTTGATCGCGAGATTTCAGGTCTCGCAGAGCCACTCTGGCTCTCCATTGTCCCGAAATGACTGTGTGAAGCGTATGCCATTAAACGTGTGGGTGCAGCATGCGCACAGCGGCGGCAAACTCGACGGCCCAACGTTCGGATTGACCACTTGCAGTACGCCACCCTCGTCGATGTAGAGCCCGCTGTAATAGCTCGCCTCAGCGACCCGCACGTAATCGTGCTGCTGATGCTGGTGTCGCGCGACTAGCCAGAAGATCGGCTCGGGCGAGTTGAGTCGACTGATAGCTTCAGCGTACACGTCGTCCCAGCACTGACCAACCTTCGACAGGAGAAATTTGAACAGCGGGGTGTAGTCGAGGCCGCGCCGTTGATGACCGTGCATGCCCTGGCGTACCACCTCTGAGCGAAGCTCGTCCTCCGTGTTGCGCTGGTGCCGGTAGTCGCCGCCAAAGCGGTGATGAACTTCACGCGCCCTGGTGTTTACCTTACGGAAGAGTGGCGGCTTTAACATGGCATGAAGTTTTCCTGTGGAGAAGGAATTAATTACCCTTGCGCATGCGGTTGAGTTGCTTAATACGCTCGTCGTCATACGGGTTGCGCTTTAGAATTTCCTCGATCTCGCTCGCACGACGGGCAGCCATGGCGGGAGAAATGATCCCAAGCAGCTCGATTTGCTTCGCGAACGCCCTCCGGCGGGGATCTTGGTCTTTGAGTCGATGCTTCAGCTCATAGCTGAACGCCATAGTATGGGTGACATCTGCGAAGATCCAGTACAGCAACTCGTCGAGCGCTGTGGTGGTTTTGCGTTTTAGCTCACGGCCCCGCTCGACGACAACATAATGGTAGTGCGTGGCGTCGACCTCGACATGTGGATAGCCGCCGTCGCGTGAGTAACCATAGGTCGGCAGATCGGTTGCCGACGCGCCGATGCGCTGCGCCAGCTTTTGTACATCGGCTTCGATTTCTGGTAGTGTGTTCATCATTTTGCGATGGCTAAATTCCGCTATGATGTGAGAGTGAGACAATATCAATCACAGACGCAATAATCCCATGTCCGTGAGCAAGGGCAGGTGCAAGCATTGTAGCAAACGAACTATAGATGCAATTGCCACGGGTTCCTACAGCGATAAGTATGCTATTAACCTTCTCATGACGAAGATCGTATTACAACACGCTATGATTGAAATGATTGTACGTTGGGTGGAGGAAGATTCGTAGGAGCATCTGTAATACTCTCATTTGATTAGCAGCAGTCCAGAAGCAGCATCTTTATAGCGTGTTGTTAGCTCCACATATTAGGCTCTAATACGATCCCAGAGCTGCTTTTGCCATAATCTGGTTACCACTCCTTGGTAGCCAGGAAAGATCTTTGCTGCGCTAACGCCATGTTTAGCTAATAGATAGAGGAGCCTTGGGGCATGCTGCGTGGCTAAAGTAAAACATTGGAGGCGATAAGGTTCAATCGGCTCAGGATG
>JAFAYS010001129.1 GCA_019240175.1 Chloroflexota bacterium
TCATACGCCGCCGCGAGGCGGTCGTGGTGTGCAGCTGGCGCGCCCGATAGATGTTGTACAGCCCGCCGACCGTCACCAGGCCAAACCAGATCGCGAAGAGCCAGAAGAAGGGACCCGCCGCCAGCTGCTCCAGCGGCCCGTTTTCGATCCGCCCTCGCACCAGCCCATTGGTCGCGGCGGCCAGCGCAAAAAAGAGCGCGGCGCAGATATAGCCGACGACCACGCCCCAGCGCCGTCGCAGCGACTGCAGGCCGACCGAGGTCAGAATCGCGTCTGACAGATGCAGATACGCCGCCGGCACCAGCACAATGCCCAGCCACTGCGCCCGCAGCAGAAACTGCCGCGTACTTTCGCGCACGGCTTTGTCCAGCAGCACATCGCCGCTAAACACGATCACCACGCCCAGCAGCAGCAGCGCCGTCGCGCGCGTGACCATGTTGCGCCAGTTCCGGGTAGCGATGTAGAACAGCAGCGAAAAGGTGACGACGAGGATAATCTGAGCGACGAGTGTATTAAAGCGCAACAGCGCATCAGTAAAAGTAGGCACTTGCATATCTATAACTATCGATGAGTATGTGGTTCAGCGATGGTCTAGCATTATAACACCAGCCTCAGCGCCGCGTCAGCCACCGAGCGAGGCCTGTAGCGCCAGCCAGAACGCCACGCCGCCCGCCGCCAGTCCTACGATCAGCAACAGCCGGTGCAGCTGCGGCAGCGCGTTGAGCGTGATCGCGCCGTAGCAGGCGCAAAAGATCGCCAGCCCCAGCCACAAGGTCGCCTCGCGCCAGGCTTGCCGCCCAACGCCCAGCGCCATGCCCAGGCCACCTGCGATCACCGCGAACAGCAGCATACCACGTCCCATCGTCGGATTCGACGGATTAAACATCTTCACTCCTCCTGACAAGCTCACAGCCGATGCTGCGCCTGAGCTATGAACGCGCACGACAAACGCTGTAACGCGTCAAGCAAAAATCGCGTATGCTTCAAACGTACACCTATTTGAAACGAAAGGCACGCACATGCATCCTGTTCTCAAAGCACTGCTGGTCGGACTGCTGGGCGTTCTCTGCTTACTGCTTAGCCCAGTCCTCATCGCGATCTTTGGAAGCCTCTTGCTCGATATGATTGGTTTAGCGGTGGGGTTGCTCGGCCTGGTGCTCATCGTCATGTCGATCGTCGGTTTGGTACGCAGCGCACGAGGCAGCCAGATGTGAAGCGCCGTGAAGGCGGTACGCTACCAGGGGTTGAATCTGTAATCTCATGTTGATAACCTTTGGTGTCTTTCTTGCTACAAACCGCGCTTGATACCTATGATTCGCGCCACAAGACCGCCTTCTCTATACGGTAAGGAGCGGCTATAATGCATAGGGTTTTGGGTAGGCTCGTATAATCATCTGCAGCCCGCAACGGAGCGTTGCATCTGACTGCGGCTAGCGTATGGAAAGCGGAAACCCCTGGTGTGAGCAGCGCCACCGCTTCCCATGCAACAATCCGGCTCATTGAATCCAGTCGATCGCCGATTCCATCATTCACACAGCCCAAGCGATCGCCTTGAGCGGCTCGTTTGCTAGAACTAGGAACCTTCAGCATGTCCGACGCGTTTTTCGGCAGGTCAAACAAATTCAGGTCGCACGACGGAGCACTGCCACACGCGACGCCTGCCGAGCACGAAGAGCATTTTCGCGCCGCCTTCGATCAGGCCGCCGTCGGCATCGCCCATGCGGGCCTAGACGGACGCTGGCTGGTGGCCAATCAGCGCTGGTGCGAGATTCTCGGCTACAGCCAGGCTGATCTCGACAATGGCTCGCTGTACGATCTGCTTCAGGACCACGCGCCGAGCGTCGTTCCGCATCTCCTCGGCGATCACCATCTGCCCTACACTATGGAGCGGCGCTTCACGCGTCACGACGGCACGAGGATCTGGATCTCGCTGCGGCTGTCGCTGACGCGCAATCATGGGGACCAGCCAAGCTTTGTGATCTGCCTGCTCGACGAGCTTACGGATTCTCAGCAAGAACGTGCCGCGCTGCTGGCGCAGCAGGAGCTAGCCCGCGCCGAGAGCGAGGCCAGCGAGCAGCGCTATCGATCGCTGATCGAGGCTATGCCGCAGATGGTCTGGACGGCCCGACCGGACGGCTACACCGACTACTTCAACCAACGCTGGTACAACTATACCAGTCTCAGCGTCGAGCAGAGCCTAAACTGGGCCTGGCAAAGCACGATCCACCCCGACGACGCGGAGCGCTGTCTGGCAGTTTGGACAGAGGCGATTGAGACCGGCCAGCCCTACGAGATCGAGTACCGACTGCGACGTGGCTCCGATGGAGCATATCGCTGGCACCTGGGCCGCGCGCTGCCGCTTCGCGATCGTTCGGGCGCGATCGTTAAATGGTTCGGCACCTGCACCGATATCGACGATCAGAAACGCGCCGAGTCGGCGATCCGTGACAGCCAGGAGCGCCTGAATCTGGTGGTTCGCGCCACCAACGATGCGATCTGGGACTGGGATCTCCTTACGAATGAAGTGCTCTGGAACGAGGCAACCTCGCGGCTGTTCGGCTACCACGCCGGCACGTTCCACACCACGGCTAACTGGTGGCATGAGCATATCCATCCTGAGGATCAGGAGCGCATCTACGGCGGCATTCACGCCACGATCGACAGCGGCGAGCACGCCTGGCAGGACGAGTACCGCTTTCGCCGCACCGACGGCTCCTACGCCTATGTGCTGGATCGCGGCTACGTGATCTATGATCAGGCTGGACGTCCCGCGCGCATGATCGGCGCGATGACCGACCTGAGCAAGCGCCGCGAGGCCGAGGCGCTAGTCAACGGGCAAAAGCGGCTGCTGGAGATGATCGCGCTGGGAGCGCCGCTGGCGGATGTGCTCAATGCGCTGGCGCTGCTGATCGAAGAACAATCCAGCGGCGCGCTCTGCGCCATTCTGCTGCTCCACGAGAGCGGCGCATACCTGACCTACGCCGCCGCGCCAAGTATTCCCGACAGCTACAAACAGGCCGTCGAGCAGATTCCGGTGGCGGAAGATCTTGGCTCGTGTGGCAGCGCGGTCTTTCTCCGCGAGCAGGTGATCGTCACCGATATCGCCACCGATCCGCGCTGGGCCGGCTTTGCCGATCTGGCAGTTGAACATGGGCTGCGGGCTTGCTGGTCAACCCCGATTATGTCCAGCATCGGCGAGGTGCTGGGCTCGTTCGCCATGTACTACCGGGAACCGCGCGGCCCCGCGCCTTTCGACCAGCAGCTGATCGAGATCGCGACGCATATCTCGGGCATTGCGATCGAGCGCGATCGCACGTCTGGCGCGCTGCAAAACGCGCTTCAGCGGCTGACCTTCCACGTCGAAAATACGCCGCTGGCGATGATAGAGTGGGATCAGCATTTCCGCGTGCTGCGCTGGTCACAGGAGGCCGAGCGCATCTTCGGCTGGCAGGCGCATGAGGTGCTGGGCAAGAGCCCCAGCGATTGGCCGTTCGTCTATCCTGACGATGTCGAGATGGTAGCGAATGTGATCGCGCGGATGCTCAGCGGCGTGGAGCGTCGCACGGTCACCACCAATCGCAACTTTACCAAAGATGGTCGCGTGATCCATTGTGGCTGGTACTCCTCGGCGCTGCTGGATAGCGCGGGCAATCCGGTGTCGGTGCTTTCGCTGGTCGAAGATGTCACGGCGCGCAGGCAGGCCGAGGAGTCGCTGCGCTTCCTGGCGGAGGCCAGCGCGATTCTGGCGTCGTCGCTCGACTACGAGCAAACGCTGTCGACGCTGGCGCATCTGGTGGTGCCCAGTCGCGCCGATTGGTGCTCGATCGATATGGTCGTGGGCGAGGGTATCGTACAATCGCTGATCGTGGTACACAAAGATCCGGCCAAGGTCGCCGTCGCGCAGCGGGTCCACCAGCGCTACCCGTACAATCCCAACGCCGCCTATGGCCTGGGCCGCGTGATGCGCACCGGCAAGTCCGACATGCTGTCGGAGGTGACCGACGAGGTGTTTACCACCAGCGCGCGCAGCGAGGAGCATCTGACTCAGCTACGTGCCTCGGGAATCGTCTCCTACATGTGTGTGCCGCTGATCGCCCGGCAGCGCATCCTGGGCGTGCTGACCTTCATCAGCTCCGATTCGCGCCGCCACTACACCGAGGTAGATCTGACCATGGCTGAGGATCTGGCCCAGCGCGCGGCGGTCGCCGTCGACAACTCGCGGCTCTATCAGGAATCTCAGGAAGGCATTCTGGCGCGCGACGAGTTCTTGTCGATCGCTTCGCACGAGCTGAAAACACCGATCACGTCGCTGCAACTTCAGGCGCAAAGCCTGATGCGCAATGCCAAAAAGGGCGGCTTGAGCAGCCTGGGCCAGGATCGGCTGCTGCACAAGCTGGAGCTGATCGTCCAGCAGACCGAGCGCCTGACCAAGCTGACCAACGATCTGCTCGACGTGGCGCGGATTCGCTCAGGCCGGATCGAGATGCGGCTGGAAGAGATCGACCTGACGCAGGCCGTGCGCGATGTGGTGCAGCGCTTCGAGGATCAGATCGAGGCGGCGGGCTGTGCGCTGACGCTGCATGCCGAGCCGGGTGCTGTGATCAACGCGGATCGCATCCGGCTAGAGCAGGTGGTAATGAATCTGCTCTCCAATGCGATAAAATACAGCGCGGGCCAGCCGA
>JAFAYS010001192.1 GCA_019240175.1 Chloroflexota bacterium
CCACGGTCGCAAACGCCCTACGAGTTTCGGGCCGCGCTTGGCCAGGCTTTGCCGCCCGTCGACGCCGATGCCGGCGCGCTCACCGATGTGTATGTCGCGGCGGAGTATGGCCCGCAGCCCGCGCAGCCAAACGATGTGCGCCGGGCACGCAAACATTGGCGGCGGATCAAACAGTTGAGCGTCCGCTCCCAAGGGTCGATCGAGAAGCTGAGCGTGCGGCGCAAGCGCGGCGAGTAGGATTCAGGATCTACTCTTGGGGCACTTGCGCCAGCTGATCTGCTGCAAGCTTCAGCAAGGAGGCCAGCGGAAGCGTAAGCTCGGTTAGGCCGTCTGGATGCACCTCGGCATCAACCGTCAGCGTGCCCTGTGCTTGAAAGCCGGGCAGCGCCGCCATCACCTCGATCATCACCCGCACGGTGCCAACCGGCGCGATCATCCGCACTCCCGGCTCTCCAATAGTCTCGCCGATGCGCACGCGCCAGATCGCCGTGTGCTGCCAGCCTTCCGGCAGCACAAAGCAGATCCAGCCATAGCCTGGCTGCGACGAAGCGCCGCCGGTGCTAGAGGAATTTGAGTGATGAAAGCTCATCGCCAAAGGTATCCGGTTGAAACTCTTGGTCAACTTCCAACGTGCCACCCTCGGCGACCGGATTGTCGCTGTGCAACGTGCGCACGATCACAAACAGGCTTGATCCGATCGTCAGGGTGAAAGAGCCCTCGTCCCGATCGAAGTTGCGGGCGTTGAACAGCTGCGCCTGCTTGTTTTGCGGCCCGATAAAGATCAGCGAGCTTAGCTCGTCCTCGGCCTCGGTGTCGTTCTCGAAGAAGCCGCGCTGAATCAGGGTTATATCGTTGAGGTTGCCGATCTGATTCGTGGAGCGGAACTGGACATGCGGCTGGGCGGTCAGCGCGCCGGTCAGCTCCGAAAGCCCGGCCACAAATCCCGCGAACGACGCAAACGATGCCAGCGTGGACGCCGCTTCCTGAAGCGTGTTCAAGGTCGGCTGCAGCTGCTGCAAGCTGCCAAACGGCGAGTTCGCGGGCACAACCAGCAACACCGCGCCGTCGTCGTCGCCGGTGCGCGCCTGGAAATCACTGTGCAGAAATAGCGCGAGCAGCGTCGGCAGCGGCAGGACCGGCACCAGGATTGGGATCTCGGGAAGATTGATAAAATCCGTCTGTGTGCCGCCTGCTGTCAGCCGAACCCTTGCCTTAAGCTTGCGCGTAACCGGCTCTGGCAGCGGATCGTCGGTGGTTAGCTCGGCGGTTGCGGGCGCAAAAAACAGCGATACGCTCGGATTTTTGAGGCCGTTGGGAGCCAGAAAATCGGTTCCCAGGGTGAGCGCGGTTCCCGCTTGGTCGGTGACGCTCCACTCGACTTCCAGGCTGATCGGCACAGTGCTGGTGCTTGGCACTGGCAGCTTGCCCGTGAGCTGGCCTAGCAGGCCAGGTATGCCTGTTAGCGCAGGAAAGCCACCGATCGGCAGCCCGCCGAGAATTTCTCCGTTCAGCCCTACCGACTCAAGTGTTGGTTCGATCAGGGCCGTGTCGAAGCGAATATCTTTGGTGAGCCAGGTGAGACCAATCGTGCTTTCCAGCACCTCGGTCACGCTAATGTTGGAAAGCTGCGGGACGATCTGTGCGGTTGCGGCCTGGCCTGGCGCGGGCTGCGCCGGTCCAGTGAGATCGATCCGTAGCGTATTTAACAAGTTCTTGAGCACATCCAATGGTACAGGCATCGTCTGACTCCTCTAGCATGACGAAGGCGAATCCCCGTCAGATCCGCCGCTCGTGATCGAGACGCGGCTGCTTTGGTTTGGAGTTTTTTGCGCAGCGTGCCAGTTGCTTAATCGCCGGTCTTCGCGCTGGCTGAGCTTTGCTCCGGGGCCGCTTGCCGCTGTGACTTGGTGCCTGCTGCGGTTGTTTTGGTGCTGCGTTGGAGTGTCAGATAGATCTCTTCGCCGTTGGAAAACATGAGGTCGCCCGCCTCTACGTCGTAGTTCGTCTGGCGTCCGCTCTGGAAGCGAACGGTCAGCCGGCCCTTCTCAAGCACTTCGATCTGCCAGCCCGCATCTTTCGACTGTAGGTTGTGCCTGAATGGCAGCTCGAAGTTTTCCAGCGACCGCTTGTTGATCCAGATGCCGACTGTCTCGGTTCCGTTCATACGATCCTCCTCTAGCAAGTAGCTCAGGGTATTTTGCCGTCGAAATACGTAAGCACGCGGAGTCGCGCCGTAAACCTGTATCAGGCTATGCACAGAATCGGGATGGGTTTTTGCGGGGGAAGTTTGGGGGGCACTGGTAGTAGTAGAATCAAGCGCTACCGAGTGACAGAATAATTATGGCATAGGGATGCGCTGAAGGCAATATGATAATGTGTAAAAATACTCCTTTTCCATGGAGTCAGGCGCGTTAAACAATACAGGCTGTGCATATTTCTGCACAGCCTGTAAACCGATCAGCGGATAAGTTTATTGTATGTGGAGGCGCAGCGTCCGCTCGAATTTGTTCAAGGCCTGATTGAGCTTCGTGCTGCTCATGGTCGCCGGCGTTATGAAGGGCTGTGGTGCCTCCTGGGCAATACATGAGGTGTCCGGGCGCTGACCCGGCGACTGGATGAAGGCCGCGACGGCGTTCGCCAGACACGGGCTACCGATGCTCGGCCCGTGTCCGCCGCGTGGATACGACACGATAAAGCTGTTCTTCAGCGTCGACGCCGCGATCTTGGCGTACTCCGGCGGCGTGATCGGGTCGTTGGTGCCGCTGACGATCATCACGGGCCGATCGCTGCGGACGGCTTTGTTCTCGTCTTTGCTGAGCGGGCTGAGGCCCCAGGCCTTACACACGTCCAGCATGCCCTCGTGGAAGATAACCTGGAACGCCAGTGCTCGTGCGCGCTGGTTCTTGTCGCGTGCCTTCACAAAATCTTTGCGTGATGCGAAGGTCACGTCTTCGTTGCACTGCACCGCCGTCAGCATGCCCAGCGCCTGCGCTTCCTGTGGCCGCGCCTCGCCTTGGGGCAGCAGTAACAGGCCAAGGATCAGCCCGAGCAGCGAGTAGTCGCCCTGCGCGGTCTCGCCGATCAGGGCCGGCATCAGCGGGATGATCGACGTCGAGTAGAAGAGCTGGAAGACCAGGCTGGAGAACGTCACGCCGCTGATTGGGAAGTAGTCGACGATCTCGCCAGTGTCTGGGTTGATGATCGGCACCTGCGCCTCGTTGGCGTTGAGCTGATTGTAGAGTGTGTCGAAGGTTTGCAGCAGGTTGGGATACGCACGGTTGCACGACGGCTGCGCGGCGCAATCGGCGGCCAGCACCGAGAGCGTGCGATTGTAGGAGCTGAACGCATCGACGTGGAAGTTGACCTGGTAAGGATCGGCTGACTCCAGCACCACGCTGCGCAGCGTCTCGGGACGGAAGCGCAGCATCGCCAGCGCCAGATGCGAGCCATACGACGCGCCGATCACGTTCCACGGCCCGTAGCCCAGCGCCAGCCGCAGATCTTCGTAATCCGCCGCGTTCTCCGACGAGTTGTATGCCGTGAGATCGACGCCCGCCGCGCGCAGCTGCTGCCCACACTGCGACAGCGCGTCGACCTGCTCCTGAATAAAGTCGGGCAGCTCCGAGCTTTGGGCGCCGACCGAGAGCTTGCGGGTGGAAGCCGTGGCAAACAGCGAACAGTCGAGCCGTGGCTCTGAGTAGCCGGTGCCGCGCTGATCCATCAGAATAATGTCGCGCTGAGCCAGTGTCGGGCCGTAGGTCGCGGCCAGCACGCCTGCTAGCGCCAGCGTCGCGCCGCCAGGACCACCCTGGAGAAAGACTGCCGGATCGGCGGCCTT
>JAFAYS010001200.1 GCA_019240175.1 Chloroflexota bacterium
TTAACATTAAGATGTAGGTCCCAATACAAATCGAAATAATTGTCATAGAACTTACTCATCAGTGGCTGGCCCGCATTCTGTGGGGCTAAGAGCACGTCGAAGAAGGTCGTAACTTTCTGCTTATAGTTGGCTTCATACAGATCGGGCGTCAGCGCGGAAAAGTAAATCTTTTTACGCTCGTTGTTTATCCCCACCACCTTATCACTATCCTCGATGTCTAACGCGCGTTGCTCGTATCCTTGCAGGAATACTGAGAGACCATACCTCCGCATCTTCTGCTGTATGGAATCCTCGGTATCAGGCAAAAGGCCCCAATCGAAGAGCAATCCCCAGATGTGGACAGGAATCGCTTCTTCCTTGCTAAGGTAAAGGTCGATCATCGGCAGCGGCGGACGTTCACCGATGTACACGCTACTGGCAAGGAACGGCACTACAACATGGAGAATATAGGCCGGGTCTTTCTTCCACTTGCCAGAAGGCAAATTGCCCTCATCATGAGGCGACGTTAAGGGCAACGAATCGAGGACGTGTGGTTGTGGAATAATCATATGGATCTCCTTGTGTGGGTCTCTGGATATGTAGAATGTATCCGACTATCAATAATCTCCATGCCTTGCGATCGCACTCTGAGTTTGATCCTCCTTAGCTCAACCTATAGTCGTGTCACGTCGCTACTTGAGATAACAACCACCATATATTCCATCTGGCGATCCTATCTTCTGTCATGCCGAGCGTGCTCATGAATATCTTTTGCTGCGCGAACTGCCGACTCAATTGCGCCTTCGATCCAGGCATGTTTCATTGAGGTATGTTCTCCCGCAAAATGAATTGGACCTTCTGGCTTGGAAACATATGGATGCAGCGCGGTCACTTGCCCCGGCGTGAAGACTGCCGCCTCCCCGAAGGAGTAGAAGTTTTCCATCCAGCTTTCGGTTCGGCCACAACCAGTGAAGAAGCGCTTGATGCCTGGGCCGTAAATATCGGTCAGTCCGTTGAGCGCGAAGATGTAGCGATCTTCCGCTGGGATCGAGTCCCAACGATTCGCGTCGTCGGCCCAGCTATAGCTGGCGAGGATCACACCGCCGCGGCTACCATTGGCTTTATGGCTTGGGTAGTAGATGAAGCGGTTAGGCCCGTCGGTGATCGTTCCACCGCCATAGGAGTTATGACCGCGATACGTATCACCCAGATGGTGATACCACTCATCCTCATTCCATTCCCAAAAGCGCTCACTAAACTCCAGTAGCACTTTCGTCGCTGCGTCGTAGTGCAGCTCGATGATCGCGCGGTGCTTGCCATAGCTAAACTGCGGTACGACATCGACAAAGCGTAGCGCCGAGAACGGGATGGTGATGAGCAGATAGTCGGCAGTGAACTCACGCTCGAAGCGCACCCGGCCTGGTCGTGGATGACCACGCTTCGTAGATGGCTCGTTGACTGTGCGGACGTAAACGCCGGGCCGACCACGATGGAGAGTTTTTGGATCATAGTGCGTGAGGCTCGGATGAGCCCAGCGGATCTCTACTGCACGCGCATTCATGACGATATTTTCTTGCAAGTACGGCAGCAGAGCATAGGGAAGTTGCCAGTTGCCGCCGTTCAGTTCCACATATTTTTCGTCGGGAGTGATGTAGAACGTGTCCACAAAGCTATGGATAAACGAGAGGAAGAGTCGAGACGTCAGATTTTGCAGCGTGCCGATGTATTGAACAACACGCTCGTCTTTGTAGCATTCACGGAGGTAGCGGAACATGCTATAGTCATCGTAGGTGGCAATAATCTGCTTCCAACCTGCGATCTGCTCCTCAATGGAAAGCTTCTTGTCAATCAAGCTCTTAACCGGGGCCAGTGCATCATCCAGAAGTTGCTGTGCAGTCTTGTTGCTGTACGCTTCCGGAACCGAGAAGCCAAGTAGCTCCGCTGGCAGCTTGCTATTCCCGTAATCGCTCAGTCGCTGTTGCATGCCGTTCGTCTTGATCCAGGTTCGCTGAGCAGGGGTCAATGTGTTATCTTTCAAGACATCAACATTATAGAACGGCTGCAACTTATGGCTAAGGTCTAATTTTGAGATCAAGACCTGGACTAACTCATGGGACGTCGGAATGCGCATCGCCCCCGCTTCGGCATATTGGTTGGGATCAGAAAACGGCTGCTCACCGTCCGGTGTGGTATGAAATGTTTTAATCCGACCGCCGATGCGGTTATCATTGGCCTCGACGATCGTCACGTTGTAACCGGCATCTTTGAGCAGTTTACCCGCGAGCAATCCGGCAATTCCAGCACCAATAATCAGAACATCACGACCTCTAGCTCCAGATGGAGCAGATACGGATAGCCCTGACTCGATGATCTTACGATACTCCTCGGTGAGACTGCGGTTTTGCTCGTCAACCATCAAAATTTCACGCGCCAACCGTTCGTAAATATCTTTATCGTGGATCATGGATGGCAGTCCTTTTCATGTGGTATGGCTTTACCGCACATAGTGGGATAGTTGGATCTTCAAGGTGGGATCGAACGTGGCACAGCGCGCCGCGATCGATGAGGTTGGGCCTAATTCCAAAGGGACCTGACTAGATACAACTGTATGAGCGATGCTTCCCACTACTTGCTGCTATACAGGAGCATCAATGAGGTTCAAATATCGACATCTTTGATAGGCGTGATGTGTATCATATAAAGCTTGGTTGATCTGTTCAGGAGTATGAATAGGCCGCCATATTGGCATAGTGTTCCTCCGAGCCTCTCCTTGTCTAGGGCTAGATGGTCGAGGGACAAGACCACTCGTAGAACAATGGTCTAGAACAAACAGATCCATAGACTAGCTTTTTTCAACTCAGATGCAGCGATGCCCCTTGGCAACCGGCTCAAAGCGTGTTAATGCGACTATGACACATGTGAACCGACAAAATGCGTCCTGAGATTATCCGGCTACATACTTTTGTTATCCACGCCGAAGTACTCAAGATCACACCACAAGGCAGAAAGGCGGCTGTATCCTTCGAGAAAGAAAGGTACAGTCCGGTGCAAGCAACACCGATTTACAGGGTACGCGTAAATACGCCGTACCGCAAAACCTAACGGGCATTGAGACATAGATAGGTGACAACAAAGGCATCATCCGCCCAACAATGTGCGGCGACGTTTGTGCTTTCTACCATGATGCACTACTGAAAAGAGCGAAGGGTTTGCGCGTAGCAACTGCTCCATCACCACACGCCAATTTGGGGGGAAGGAATATGGAAGATGATGGACCCACATAGGTATGATTTCTACGGGCCTAGGTAGTATAGAATGAACTTCTGGAAATCCTATAGCTCGTTAGTCCTAAGAGCAAAATAGGACATACTACTTGCAGCCAGTCAAAATCTCTTCATGTGCTGCTTCCGCGAAAGGCAATGAACTGTTTACACCATGAAATGTATGTATTATCGGGGATATCTTCACCCTCTTTAGTTCCAGTACATCCAAAACACATCAGCTCATCCGCCTTCCAATCACTTTGATATGCAGCTCAGCTGAGCTTCGCTTAAACCATCTCCAAAGTCTTGGGAGAACCTCATTTTATGAGCCTCACATGCCTAGTAGAGAACCTTTCTGACTCCCAGTGGTATTTCAACCTATTCCTTGCCGCCCTTAATTTCAGCCTATTCCTTGCCACGCGGCAAAAATATAAATCACACCTAGCGTGTGGCGGCTAGGTCGCGGCATAAAGGTTGCTCACAAAAAGCTCAAAGACGATTGTGCCGCTTAAAACAGGAAGGTTTGAGCGCCAAGGCACAGAGCAGGAGGAGACCCTTGATGTCGAATTTGCAGCTTCCGCATGATGTCAATGCGAAAAAAGATCGAATCAGCCCGAGCGAGCTAGCCCAGGAAGATAAGGCGGCGATGCGCCAGCAAGAAGCTGAGGTTGAGAATCAGCCGCAAGATGAGCAGTGGGTTCCGCCAGGCAACAAAGATCAGGGCAGCCGCAAGGACTAGCGCATTTCAACCAGCACGACCGGCCCAAGTATGCGAACGCAACGATGCGAAAGGAGCATTCATGGCTACTGACCTACAAGCAAAGCTCCAGGAACTCACGGCACTGCCGAATACCGAGCATCCTTTGTTGAGCGTCTATGTGGACTATCGCCCGGATGGTAATGGCCAGCGCCAGGCGATCCAGATGCTGGAGCAAGATTTTGATATCATCGCCGATCAGGTGAAGGGACGCGGCGGCAATCTCAAGAGCTTCGAGGCCGACCGGCAGCGAATCATGGATTACGTCAACCGTGACGCACCCAAAGATGCTAACGGTCTAGCGATCTTTGCCTGCGATGCCGAAGGCCTCTGGGAGGCGCTGCCGCTCCAGGTGCCCATCGAGACGCGGCTGGTCGAAGATCGCTACCCGCACATCTTCAATCTGGCCCGCATCCTCGACGACTACGAGACCTACGCAGTGGTCCTCGCCGATAGCCAGGAGTCGCGTATTTTCGTGATCTCGCTCAACGAGGCCGAAAAGGCCGGCGAGACCGAGGCCGGCGAGGAGATTCGGCGTTTCGATGCCGGCGGCTGGGGCCAGATGCTGTTTCAGCGCCGCACCGAGAACGTGATCAAAGCGCACACCAAAGAGATCGCCGACAAGCTCAACCGGATCATGCGACGCCACGATGTCCAGCATGTAATCATCGCCGGCAACGACTCGGTCAAAGGCCTGGTGATGGCCTCGCTGTCGCAGCAGATCAAGGATAAGCTGGTCGATTTCATCAACCTCGACATCCAGAGCAACATGCAGTCGATCATGGAAGCGATCGAGCCGCGCATGCGTGAGGTTGAGCAGGATCAGGAGGCTGACGATCTCGATACGCTTGAAGCGCAGGTTAACACCAAAGGCGGCCATGGCGTCGTCGGCGTCGCAGATACAGCCATGGCACTGACCAAGGGCCAGGTGATGACGCTGATCATCCACCAGGGCTTCAACGCGATCGGCGGCGAGTGCCCGAACTGTGGCACCATTCGTCCCGGCCTGCGCAACAACTGCCCTTACGATGGCGCGGAAATGCAGCAGGTAAATCTGCGCGAGATCTTCACGGCCCGCGCAGTTCAGCAGGCCGCGACGGTGCAGGTCGTAGAAGCAAGCGACTACCTGGATCAGCACGAGGGCGTCGGCGCGATCCTGCGCTACAGCGATGCGCCGCAGGCCCAGGAGGTCAACGCGGGACGGCACCAGAACGGCTAGGCATCGATCTTTAGCAGGATATCGTACCTGAGAGCCAGCAGATTAGTGATCTGCTGGCTCTCGCTTGTTTGGAAAGTCCTCATCCCAAAGCAGGCGCGGGAGACTCTCGACGTGTCCAGCAGCGTACGGCGCCAAGGTTGCGGGCACGGCAAGCAGCGCCCTTACAGGGCTCGTTCTTCCCAGGTTCTAGGTTCTTGGCTCTTGATGCTCGGCGCTCGGCTCTCTCCTTTGTTCTTTGTTCTCCTGCTAGCATACCCAAAGCGTGTGACAACTTGCGCAATTGGCGCTATGATTGGCACCTATCGCCAGTGAGCAGCCGCGCCTGAGATCGCACGACCAGCCGTTGACCTTGCGACTCCGGGAGCAGCGCCTGATAGCCGAAGGGAGCGCAGCATGGCTCATTCACAGCTTCAAAGCTATGGCCCAGGAATAACGGTGACAGCGCCGGTCTCAGCGAGCTTTGCAGAAATTCTGACACCCGAAGCGCTCAATTTTGTCGCAACGCTGGTGCGCGCCTGCACCGCCATGCGCCAGACGCTCTTACAGCGCCGCCAGGAGCGTCAGCAAGCGATCGACGCCGGCGTGCTGCCCGACTTTTTGCCCGAGACCGCTGAGATTCGCCAGGGCGACTGGACGATCGCGCCGATTCCAGCAGATCTTCAGGATCGGCGGGTGGAGATCACCGGGCCCGTCGATCGCAAAATGATCATCAACGCGCTCAACTCGGGCGCGAAAGTCTTTATGGCGGATTTCGAGGATGCCAACGCGCCCAGCTGGGAAAACACCATCCAGGGCCAGATCAATCTGCGCGATGCGATCAACGGCACGATCGATTTTGTTAGTCCTGAGGGCAAAAGCTACAAGCTCAAGCCGACGATCGCGACGCTGCTGGTACGACCGCGCGGCTGGCATCTTCACGATAAGCATGTGCTGGTCGACGATCAGCCGGTGCCGGGCGGCGTGCTCGACTTTGGCCTGTATATGTTCCACAACGCGCGCACGCTGGTCGACAAAGACAGCGGGCCGTACTTCTACCTGCCCAAGCTGGAAAACCACCTTGAGGCGCGGCTCTGGAACGATCTTTTCGTGCTGGCGCAGCAGGAGCTTGGCCTGCCCCAGGGCACGATCCGGGCAACTGTGCTGATCGAGACGATTCTGGCGGCCTTTGAGATGGACGAGATCCTCTACGAGCTGCGCGACCACTCGGCGGGCTTGAACTGCGGGCGCTGGGATTATATCTTCAGCTATATCAAAAAGCTGCGCAATCAGCCCGAGGTGATCCTGCCCGATCGCGCCCAGGTGACGATGACGACGCATTTTATGCGCTCGTACTCGCTGCTGGCGATCCAGACCTGCCACCGGCGTAACGCCCCCGCGATCGGCGGGATGTCGGCCTTCATCCCCGTGAAGAATGACGCCGAGGCCAACGAGCGCGCGTTTGAGCAGGTGCGCGCCGACAAACAGCGCGAGGCCAGTGACGGCCACGATGGCACGTGGGTCGCGCATCCGGGGCTGGTGCCGGTCGCGCTGGAAGTCTTCGATCGCGAGATGCCGCAGCCGAATCAGATCGACAGGACGCGCGACGATGTGCGTGTGACCGCCGCCGATCTGCTGCATGTTCCCGAGGGCACGATCACCGAGGCCGGGCTGCGCACCAATGTCAGTGTGGGCGTGCAATACCTGGCCGCCTGGCTTGGCGGCTCGGGCGCAGTGCCAATCAACAACCTGATGGAAGACGCGGCCACCTGCGAGATCTCGCGGGCGCAGGTCTGGCAGTGGATTCGCCATCCCAAGGGCATGCTCACCGATGGACGCAACGTGACGGTCGAGCTATTCCGGCAGGTGCTGGCCGAAGAGCTGGACAAGATCCGCGCGCAGGTCGGCGACGAGCAGTACAACCAGCGGCATTACCAGCTCGCCAGCGAGATCTTCGACAAGCTCACCACCAGCGACGAATTTGTCGAGTTCTTGACGCTGCCGGCCTACACATACCTCGACTAGCAGCCGCCTGCAACGCAAGCACCCGACTCGTCATTGAGCCGGGTGCTTGCTCATGGGAGCAACAAACCTGCACAAAGTAGCTATATGATTGATCAAAGCGCGGATCGTTTTGCAAACCACGCGTGAATCATTCCAGCCTGGAAGAACTGCACCGGTGCGTCAAAGCCTCCGCGCATAATAATCTCGCGGACATCCTGAGGTGGCAGGATCGCCACATCTCGACCGTAGGCTTCGCGCATGCGCGTGATCGCCTCAGCGGAAGGCAGCGAGCCGCTACCGCTCATCACCCGAAACCATACGTCAAGCAGATCCTGGCATTCTGCCGCAGCTAAGTCGCCCGTCA
>JAFAYS010000052.1 GCA_019240175.1 Chloroflexota bacterium
AGTTCTCAAGCTTTCGGCGGAAGACTGGCAGTACGGCCAATGGGTCGAGCAGCAGCTGGAACGTAACACGGCCATGCTGAGCGAGCCCGAGCGGTTCTTCAGCAGCGGCGGCCTGCTGCGCGCACGTGTCGAGTCGATCGGTGAGCCGGACAAAGGCGGCGGCTGTGTTAGTGTGGATCTTCAGATCGAAGGAACCCGGCAATGAGCGCAGCGATCCAAACTATCAACCTGACCAAACGCTACGGTCGTACTGTGGCGCTGGATCAGCTCAACCTGACCGTCGCGCCGGGCACGATCTACGGCTTTGTCGGGCCGAACGGCGCAGGCAAGACTACGACGCTGCGCATGCTGGCCGGCTTGCTTGAGCCATCCAGCGGCGAGATTCGGCTGCTCGACGAGCGTCTCGATCGCGAAGGCCGCGCATCACAGCGGCTGGTCGGCTACATGCCCGATTTCTTCGGCGTGTACGACGATCTGCGCGTCTGGGAATATCTTGATTTTTTTGCCCGCTGCTACAATCTGCCCGCCGCCAAACGGCGCTCAACCGTCGAGGGGCTGCTCGATCTGGTGGACCTCGCGCCCAAACGCGACGCCTTTGTGCAAAGCCTTTCGCGCGGCATGCAGCAGCGGCTGTGTCTGGCTCACGCGCTGGTCCACGATCCGCCGATCTTGCTGCTGGACGAGCCGGCATCGGGCCTTGACCCACGGGCGCGTGTCGAGCTGCGGGAGCTGCTGCGCACCCTGCGCGATATGGGCAAAACGATCGTGCTCTCGTCGCATATTTTGAGCGAACTCGCCGAAGTGTGTACCGCGCTGGGCATTATGCAGGGCGGACGATTGATCGCCAGCGGCTCGCTCGACGAGGTCATGCACCAGCTCGGCAATACGCGGCGGCTCAAGCTGGCGCTGGTGCGTGGTCTGGAGCAGGCCCAGGCGGTGCTGCGCGCCACGCCGGGCGTCGGAGCGATCGAAGTCGTGGAAGAAGAGGCAGTCCCAAGTAGCGGCGTTGTTATGCTGCTGATAGAGTGGGACGGCAGCCCGGAAGCCACAGCCGATCTGATCGAGCGCTTAGTCAAGGCCGGCGCTGGTCTGGCCGCGTTCGGCAGCACCACCAACGATCTCGAAGAGCTTTTCTTGCAGATCGCGACACCTTAATCCGAGCTTGAATGGATGCCAGCGGAGTAGATCTATGCAGATGCTGCAACCGAATCCGATTATCGTCAAAGAGCTGCGCTCACGGATGCGCGGCGGACGGCCTTATCTGATCCTGAGCGGCTATTTATTCGGCCTATGTTTGATCTGTTACGGCGTGATCCGCATCTTCGAGGCGCAGGCCCAGAGCGGCACAGCGATTATCAGCGCGCACGTCGGGCAAGGCTTGTTCGCCGCACTGGCGCTGGCCGAGACGCTGCTGATCACCTTTTTGACGCCGGCGCTAACGGCGGGCGCAGTGAGCAGTGAGCGTGAGCAGCTCACCTACGATCTGCTGCTGGCCACGCCGCTGCGACCTGGGCGCATTCTATCGGGCAAGCTGATCGCGGCGCTCTCGTATGTGCTGCTGCTGATCTTTGCCGCCGTGCCGCTGGGCAGCGTGATTCTGCTGTTCGGCGGCGTCGCGCCCAAAGATCTGCTGAAAGTGCTGCTGCTGCTGCTGGCGATCGCGCTGGCCGCCGGCATGCTGGGCTTGCTCTGCTCAACGATCGCCAAGCGCACGCTGCGCGCCACGATCATGACCTATCTGATTATCATGACTCTGATCGTCGGCGCATATTTGCTGGTGGCGGTGCGCACCGCCACGACTACCTTTGGACCGCCGAGCAGCTCGCGGCTGATGGCGATCAGCCCCTTCGGCGCGATGACCTCGATCGTGTTGCAGAGCGCGCAGGCGGGCGGCAGCGGCATGGTGATCGACAAAGCCATGATGGAGCGCTCGTCGATGGGCGGCGCGATGGGCGGCAATGTGCTGCTGAATATGCAGCCCTTCAGCAGTTTGACCTATGGCCTGATCGACAACAACAATGTCGGCGGCTCCGTCGTCCAACCGATGTATCGTTACGCCTATGTCGGCTACACGCTCTTCAGCATCGCCTGCTACTGGCTGGCCAGTCACTGGGTTCGCCCGCGACGACGTTGGCGCTTGAGCCTGCACGATCTGCTAATGGCGGGGGTGTTTGGCGCGGTCGCCGCTGCCGGAACGTACTGGCTACAGGTCTGGCCCTGGCGCTAAACCTTTTCAACCAGCCTGTTTTACCGGCGACGAGTGACGATCGAGTGACGATCGATGCGCTCGTCGCATTCTTTTGTTGGAAATACATTGTGCTAGAATGGCGCGAAATATTTTGACACAAGGAACATAAACATATGTCAACTCGTCGTCCCGGCGATGATTCATACACCGGCGAAACGATACCGATGCATACGCCGCCCAACCAGCCGCGCCGGCCCGGCGGTCAAGATCCGCGCTATCCGCAGCGATCTGGCGGCCAGAATCCGCGCCCGCCACGCCAGCAAGTGCGTCCGCCGAATCAGCCGCCACGTAGACGCGATGTGTCGGTCGGGCGCTGGCTCAGACGCATCTTCTTTTTGCTGATCGCCGGGCTGATCCTGGCCTGTGTCGGCACGTTTATGTTCCAGCAGCGCGTTGCCGGCAAAGTCGCGATGGCCGATCTGCGGCAGAACCGGCCTCCGGCGAACGCATTGGTCGCGCCGATCAACGTGCTGCTGCTGGGCGTCGATCTGCGCCAGGATCATCCCGACGAAGGCGTGCGCTCCGACACGCTGATTCTGCTGCATCTCGATCCGGGCGGCAGCTGGGGCAGCATGCTCTCGATCCCACGCGACAGTATCGCGACGATCGAGGGCTTTGGCGAGAATAAGATCAACACGGCCTTTGCGCGCGGCTACGAGAACGCCGAGACGCTCTATGGTCCCGGCGCTGATCCGATCGCGGCAGGGGCGGCGCTTGCGGCGGATACCGTCGAGCAATTTCTTGGACTGCGCGGCGTCGGCACGCGCATCAATTACGTGGCCACAATCAACTTCAACGGCTTTGCCCAGATGATCGACGCGATCGGTGGGGTTGAGGTAGACGTGCCGCGCGAGATCACCGATACCGAGTATCCGACCGAAGACTTTGGCTATATGACCGTCCACTTCGATGCCGGGCTACAGCATATGAACGGCGAGCAGGCACTGCAATATGTGCGTACTCGCCACGCCGACAGCGACTTTGGTCGCGCTGAGCGACAGCAACAGGTTATTCGCGCGATCGTTCAGGCGCTGCGCGATCAGCCGCTGCTGCTGCGTCCGTTCGCCGGCATGCGCTTGATCGATGCCGCCGGCGACGCGACCAACACCACGCTGCCGGTTGGTCGTCCCGACGCGCTGCTGATGGCGCTAATGCTGGCCCGCGTCGATCCCGAGCAGATCACGCAGTACCGCATTGAGCCAGAGCGCGTGGCGGTGCAAGAGTTCGGCTCGGATCTGGTCTGGGACCCCGCCGGCGTTCAAGGTCTGGTTCGCGAGGCGCTCACACCACCGGGCGAGGCGCAGGAACAGGCGATCGTTCAGGTGCAGAACGGCGCGGGCGTAGGCGGGATTGCCGGCAGCCTGAGCCAGGATCTGGCCAGCCAGGGCTTTACCACAGCCACGCCTGACAACGCCGAGTCACAGGCGGCCAGCCAGATCATCGACTACGGCGATCATCCGGCGACCCGGCGGCGACTCAGCGAGACACTGGGCGATATGCCCGTGATCGAAGGCTCGTCGGCGGATGCGCCGCAGGGCGTCGATATTGTGGTCATCATGGGCGCGGATTACGCATCATACTGGAACGTACCCTAAGCGCATATTGGCATGATTTGTGCAGCGATCAGCAAAGCGTTTCTGGCAGAAAAAGCTGCTTAGGGTCATGAGCGGAGGAGTGACTAGGCATGGTCTACCACTCAGGCCCGATTGTTTGAGATTGTGAAGTATGCTACAATCCCGTAGGTCAATTCTATCTGACTGGAAAGCAGAAAATCGACAAAGGAGTTGTGTATGAAGGTTCGCGGCTGGCTAGCGCTCACAGCGTTAGCGATCGCGATCGCACTGGCTGGTTGCAGCCGAGCCGATCCATCGATTATTGCGTCAGCGCCGGAAGCACCGGGCGGCGGAGATACGAATACCTCAGCCGGTCCTACATCGCTGGAATCAAATGCTGATCCGGGCGGTCAACTCAAATTTGCGGAAGAAACCCTGAATGCGGCGGCGGGCCAGGCCCTGACGGTCGCGTTCAACAACCAATCGGCGCTTCAGCATAGCTGGGTGCTGGTCGAGCCCGGCCAGGAAGCTGCGGTCGATCAGGCGGCCACGGCAGCAGGTGGCGATCCGACTGGTATCGCTGGCGTGATCGCGGGCAGTCCGGTGGTGAACGGCGGCGGCAACGCGAGCGTGAACGTGCGTGCGCTAGAGCCGGGCAGCTATCCCTTCATCTGCACCGTACCGGGACACTACGCGGCTGGCATGAAAGGCACGCTCAACGTCGGCGGCGCGAGCGCAGGCGGCGAGGGCCAGAATGCCGGTGGTGAAGCTAGCGGTGGTACGGAACCTGCCACAGGCGGTGGCTCGTTGGCAGTTGCAGCCGATCCGACACAGCTCAAGTTTCAGCAGGCAGAGCTGACGGGCAAAGCGGATCAGCCGCTGAGCGTCGCGTTTGACAATCCGTCGGCTGCGCTTCCGCACAACTGGGTACTCGTCCCGCCGGGCCAGGAAGATGCGGTCGCAGCTGCGGCAGTCGCGACAAACGGCGATCCAACCGGTGTGCAAGGCGTGATCGCTTTCGGTAAGCCAATTACCGGCAGCCAGGAAACGATCAACGTGCCGCCGCAGCCAGCCGGCACATACTCATACATCTGCACGGTGCCGGGTCACTATGCGGCTGGTATGAAAGGCACATTAACACTTGCGCCGTAATCGAATACGGCATCAATCACTTATCAAGGTCAGGGAGTATAGCATCATGAACTCACGTATATTGCTTGGTGGATTAAGCCTCGTCGCGACATTGGCGCTGACCGCATGCGGCGGCGGCGAAACGACCGGCACGGGCGGTACCGGTGGGACCGGCGGCACGGCTGCTGGATCGACGGTTTCAGTAGCTGCCGATCCGGTGCAGCTCAAGTTCGCCGAGGGAGCACTGACGGCGACTGGTGGACAGCCGATCACCGTCAACTTCAACAACCCGTCGACGACGCTGCAGCACAACTGGGTGCTGGTCCAGCCGGGCCAGGAAGACGCGGTAGCTACTGCCGCCGCTGCCAAGAACGGCGACGCGACCGGCCTAGCCGGCGTGATCGCGGCAGGCAAGCCGATCACAGGCAGCCAGGAAGCGATCAGCGTTCCGGCGCAGCAGGCCGGCACCTACCCGTACATCTGCACGGTTCCCGGCCACTACCAGGCTGGTATGAAGGGCACGTTGACCGTCAACTAAGTTCTTCAACAATCAATGTTGGACTGGCCCAGCCTCATACGTGAGCGCTGGGCCTTTAAGATCCAGGGGAGAGCAGGGAGAAGGAGAGCAGAATCATGGATTTCAGGACAACCTTTGGCGCGATCGGGCTGGTCGCGGCGCTGCTGCTGACAGGCTGTGGCGGCGGCAACAACAGCGGCACCGGTACCACGATCGAGGGCAGCACAGCGGTAACAAATGGAAATGATAACGCTACCGGCGGCGACGACCGCGTGAACGGCGACGCTCGCCAGTCCGAGACGACCACGGCTGGCGCTGAGGCAGCCGCCACTGAGACCAGCAGTGGTAGCAATGGGCTGGTTATCTCGCTCGGCAACGATCCCGACGCACCGCGCTACTTGCAGGGCGTACTTTCGGTGCCCGCCAACACCGCCGCCACGATCAACTACAACAATCCTTCCCAGGATCAGCATAACTGGGTATTGGTCGAGCCTGGTCAGGAGCAGGCGGTGGCCGATGCGACCGAGGCCAATGGTGGCAATCCAGAAGGCGTCGACGGCGTGATCGCTTGGAGCGAAACGATCGCAGGTGGCGAAACAACCATCGATATACCGCCGCTACAGCAGGGCGGCTATCCCTACATCTGCACGATTCCCGGCCACTTCGCAGCCGGACACAAAGGCGCGCTCAACGTGCGCTAACCGTTGACAGTCAGCCGAAGCGCCTCCGCCGGGAGGCGCTTTTTTGATCCCATCAGACCGGTTGCTACCCGCCCAGCAGTCGGCGATGCTCCACCAGAATACAGCGATCCATCACCACCTCGATACCGGCGTCGCGTGCCCGCTGCGCCGCCTGCTCGTTACGGACGCCAAGCTGCATCCAGACGGTTTTCACGCCCTTCTGGATCGCCTCGTCGACGTGCGGCCCAACCAGCTCGGAGCGCCGAAACACATCGACCAGATCGATCGGGAACGGCACCGACAGCAGATCGGGATACGCCTTCTCGCCAAACAGCTCGGTCAGCTCAGGATTGATCGGCACGATCGTGTAGCCTTGCGCTTGCATATAGCGCGTCACGCCATAGCTTGGCCGTGCCGGATTATTGCTCAGGCCGACGACGGCGATC
>JAFAYS010000129.1 GCA_019240175.1 Chloroflexota bacterium
GTCCACCTGGCCTGCCAAAGCCTACTGAGCTATCAGTCCGATATGGTACTGGCCGGCGGCGTCTCGATCAGCGTGCCGCAGCAGCAGGGCTACCTATACCAGGAAGGCGGCACCGGCTCGCCCGACGGCCACTGCCGCGCCTTCGACGCCAACGCCAGCGGCACAATCAAAGGCAACGGCGTCGGCATCGTCGTGCTGAAGCGCCTGGCCGATGCGATTGCCGATGGCGATACGATCCATGCGCTGATCAAAGGCTCGGCGATCAACAACGACGGCGCGCTCAAGATCGGCTTCACGGCGCCCAGCCAGGATGGACAGGCGGAGGTGCTGGACGCTGCCTATGCCGCCGCCGACGTCGCGCCCGACACGATCGGGTATATCGAAGGGCACGGCACCGCAACACCACTGGGCGATCCGATCGAGGTCGCCGCCTTGACGCAGGTCTTTCGCAAGAGCACGGATCAAAAGCAGTTTTGCGCGCTGGGAAGCGTTAAAAGCAACATCGGACACCTTGACGCCGCCGCAGGTGTCACCGGGCTGATCAAGGCCACCCTGGCCGTCAAGCACGGTCAGATCCCGCCGACGCTGCACTATACGCAGCCCAACCCGAATATCGACTTTGCCAACAGCCCTTTTTATGTAAACAATGCCTTGCAGCAGTGGGATGCCGGCCACGAGCCGCGCCGCGCGGGCGTGAGCGCGTTTGGCATCGGCGGCACCAACGCGCATGTCGTGCTGGAAGAGCCGCCAACACCTGTCGCAGACGAAAGCTCCTCAGCCTGGCAGCTGCTTGTGCTTTCGGCCAAAAGCCCCGCCGCCCTGGACACCGCCACCGCGCGCCTGGCCGATCATCTTGCGCAACATCCCGAGCTTGACTGCGCCGATATTGCCTACACAAGCCAGGTTGGTCGCCAGGCCTTCCGCTACCGGCGCATCGCGGTTTGCGAGGATCGCGCCGATGGTGAGCGCGCATTGCGCAGCCTGGACCCCAGATTCGTCGTCAGCGGACGATCTGCGGCGATGGCCCAGCCGGTTGTGTTTATGTTCCCCGGCGGCGGCGCTCAGTATCCCCGGATGGGCGCGGAGCTCTATGCGACCGAGCCGGTCTTCCGCGCCGAGATCGATCGCTGCGCCGAGCTGCTGCGGCCCCATCTCGCGGACGATCTGCGTAGCCTGCTCTACGCCAACGCCGATGACAACAGCGCGAAGCGCTTCGAGCGTCCAGCACTGGCGCTGCCCGCGCTGTTTGCGACCGAGTATGCGCTGGCCCGCCTGTGGATGGCCTGGGGCGTCCAGCCTAACGCCATGATCGGGCATAGCCTGGGCGAGTATGTTGCCGCCTGCCTGGCCGGTGTGCTGCGTTTGGAGGATGCGCTGGCGCTGGTTGCGCTGCGCGGGCAACTGTTTGAGCAGCTCCCGGTGGGCGGCATGCTCAGCGTGCCGTTGTCGGAGGCGGAGCTGCGCAGGCTGTTGACCCCGCAGATGTCGATCGCGGCGATTAACGGGCCGCAACAGTGCGTGGTCGCCGGACCAACCGACGAGATCGGCGCGCTCGAAGCGCTGCTGACCGCGCAAGGTCTGAGCTGCCGGCGCTTACCGATCGCGGTGGCTGCGCACTCGCGCATGGTCGAGCCGATCCTGCGCCAGTTCGAGGCGTTTATGCGCACGGTCCCGCTACAGCCGCCGACAATGCGCTATCTGTCGAACGTCACCGGCGACTGGGCCGAGCCCGCTGAGGTGACCAGGCCAGACTACTGGGTCCGCCATCTGCGCGAAACCGTGCGCTTTGGCCAGAGCATCGATACGCTGCTACAGCTGCGTCCGGCGATCTTTGTCGAGGTTGGGCCGGGACAAACCTTGAGCACCCTGACCCGGCTACAGCCGGGCTACACGCCGGATCAGGTCGTGCTGTCTTCGCTGCGCCATCCGCACAACCAGCAAGGAGATCGATCATTTATTCTCACAGCGCTTGGGCGGCTGTGGCTCGCGGGTGTCGAGATCGATTGGACGGCACTCCATGCCGAGCAGCGTCGCCGCCGGGTGCCGCTGCCGACCTATCCCTTCGAGCGCCAGCGCTACTGGATCGAACGCCACGACCACTCAGCGCAGCAGAGCCAGGCAGCGGAACCGCAGGGCACTGTGCCGCTTTGGAAGCAGGCGCTGCTGCCGCCGACGGCTGACACGCCCGACGTGGGCTGGCTAGTGTTCACGGGACGGCAACCGCTCGACGCTGAGGTCACGGCGCAGCTACGCCAGCAGTATCGTGATGTGGTACAGGTGGAGATGGGCGCAAGCTTTGCCGAGCTCGGACCGCGCCAGTATCGCATCGATCCGCACAATCCCGACAGCTTCCGCACAC
>JAFAYS010000342.1 GCA_019240175.1 Chloroflexota bacterium
AGCTGCCGCGCCGCCTGGCGAATCAGCGGCAGATCGCGCCGGGTGTGCTCGTCCATGCGCGGACGAATCTGGTGTTTGTACATATCGAGCGGGCCGCCGCGCGCTGTGGGCACATACTCGGCAACATCCTTAAAGCCTCGGTCGCTAATCGCGGTTGCGCGCTCGCGTAGCCGCTCTGCCGCCTGGTGCGTGACCTCGGTCATACTGTACAGCGTGCGCTGCAAGAAAAGCTGATAGTCGCTGAGATCGTGCAGCGACTGCGCGATCTGCCGCTGCTCGTCCCCATATTGCAGCAGCGCATACTTGCGGCGAATCAAGCGCGTGTAGCGGCGCATAGCGCGTACCGCCCAGATGGTTTGCCATTGACGGATCAGCAGTCCCAGGCTGAAGAGCAACAGCGCGCCGCCGGTGGCGATCAGCAGCACGATCGACAACGAAAGCTGTCGCTCAAGGCCGGGAATAGCCAGCACAATTGGCGACCGGCGCAGCAGTGCTGTGAGAGCATCGTTGGCTGCGCTCGCGCGAATCGCGATCAGCAAATAGGCCAGCAGCGGCCAGAAGATCAGCGTCAATGCCCCAATCGGGGCGAGCTGTGAGCGCGCGTTGGCCTGCTGACGGACCCGCAGCGTTTCGGCTTCGATCTCGGCTGCCGTAGGCATGGCTGGCCGGCTCTGGCGCTGCAAGCGGCCCTGAATCTCGCGCACCAGGCTGTTGGCCAGCTCCAGCACCACCCAGGCATAGCGGGTCCCGCTCAGCGTAAAGCCTTTCGGCACATTGCCCCACATCGTTTGATCCAGCTCATGGGTGAGCGATCGCACGCGCCGCATCACCTGGCCGTTGGCTTCGTCGTTGACGTGGCTTTCTACGGCTTCGCGCCAGCGCTGCCACTCACGCAGCAGCGGCTCCTGCTCATAGATAAAGATGTTGCCGCTCTCAGGATCGATCAGCTGGCGCGGTGTACCCTGCCCATCCACGAGCGCCTGCTCAGGATCGAGGTGCATGCTCAGTTGATCCAGCCGCTCCAGCTCGGCCAGCGTTTCCTCGGTATAGCGCGACCAGGAAGTCCACCAGCGGACACGCGGATCGCGAATGAGCCGGCTGAGATTCGGCGGTGGATAGGCCGCCTCTGTCGCAAGCGCCGTGAGCTGGCAGGGCTCGCCGGCGGCGGTCCACCAGTCTGGACCCGCAGCAATCAGCGACTCCAGGCCGACGTAGTCGATCAGTTCTTTGACCATTGCTTCAAAGTGGTCGCGCTCGTTCGCCGTGAGCGGGCCGCTCATCGCCGGCAGCAGTTGATCGAGCAGATGGCCGCCGTAGTGCAGTGCGGCGTAGTCCAGCAGATCCGCGCGCGGCACAGATGAGCGCGTGGCCGTGATGGCCACCAGCCGCTCGTACGGATTCGCGTAGGGGTCGCGCAGGCCCAGCTGCGTGGCGCAGATGTTGTGGCTCAGCAGCTCCGATTGCATCAGGGCATAGATCGCGCTGGCAATCATATTGGTGACCTGCTCAGGCTCGTACCAGCCACCACGCTCATCATGATCGGTGTAGAAGGAGCAAAAATGCAGCGGCGGCTCTTTATAATCGTAAGAGTCGAGCCGTACCGCGCCGACCGAATGCCGCAGCAGTCGCCCAAAGGTGCTGCCGTGCTGTTGTAAGCTGGCGCGGGCCATCTCAAACGAGTCGTGCGGCAACACCAGCGAAAGAAACGCTCCGCGCACCACCAGATCCAGGCTGGCGCTTTCTTCGGCATAGCGGCGCACATGCATCGCGATCTCGCGGATCGTCTCAAGCTGGTCGCCGACGGCATCCGAGGGCCCGCTGCTGGGTCCGATCAGGGCCGCGTCCAGATCCTCCGCTGGAAGCTCGCCCGTATGGACCAGCGAGCCGGTGAAAAAAACATTGATCTGGGAAGGCTGGATCACAATGTTACGATCCCGCAGATCTTCTTCAACTTCCGGGTAGCTCAAAACCGCTTTGATCGCATGGCGCAGCGCCGACGCAAACGATGTCGCCTGCTGCTGGCGGAGCGCACGGACCTGCCAGGTTTCATCGGCGACATTCCACAGGTAGGCCGACGGATCGACCACAATCGCCTGCACTTCGGTCAGCAGCGGGCTATGCTGATCGTGGGTGAGCTGGATGAACCGAAACCGATCGCGGACCGCCTCGGCATCGCTGCTCGACAAGCCGCGAATATGCGCGCGAACAAGGCTCGCCAGCCGGTGCGCGACCATCACCCCCTGATCGTCAAGCGCCACAACGATGGTCGGCGTGAGCAGAAACGGCTGCTGTTTGATCGGCTCAAGCACGTTGCCATGCAGATCGCCGGTGATGGATGCAGCCCTGGTCGTGTCGATCATAGGTGTCCATTTCCGTTCATGGCGTGGCCATACAGCGCCGCGACATCAATCTGCTGTGGCTCGTCGGCGAAGCGGACAACCAGCGCCGGCTGGTTTTGCCCCGGCTGATGCAGGCCAACCTCCTGTTGCAACAACGTACTTGAGTGCGTCGGCATACTCCCGTTGCGCGTCCAGTTGATCTGATTGTGGATATAGTCGGACAGATACGAGTCGTTGCTTTCGTGCATGCCGTCCATCGCCCGTACGGCAATCGCATACTCGGTGTATAAAAAGGTCATCCGATCGCGATCGAGCGAGTCGTGGAGCTTGAGGCCGTCCTGAATCTCGGAGCGGTTCGACTCTTCGTTCAGGATCTGCCGCACATCGTCGCCCTCGCCACGCAGCAGCATGACGACATCCATCTGCCGAGGAATGCGGCCATTGGTGCGGGTTTCCTGGTACGGATGGTAGTACAGATGTCCGCGCGCCCACTCCATGCCCCAGCGCAGATGCTGGCGCAGCAAGGCGGTATCGCCAAATTGCAGAATGATCTCTAAAATCGTTTTGTTCTGCAGCGCGGCGTGAAATCGCTTCAGAAAAAACTCCTCAAGCAGCCGGGTCGAAAGATCGAGCGTTTGGGTGTGCTGCTCGGTTTGCAGCTCTTCCAGCACCCGCGTGACGTTGAGATCATTGTTTTTCTCAAGGCCATTTTGGCGCAGCAGATACAGGTAGAGCTGCTGGACAAGCTCGCCGGAAGGCAGCGCCGCGCGCACGTATTTGTGGGGATACGGCACGCGTCCTTCTTCGATCAGCTGCCGATCGCTACGATTCACGTCGCTGCTGCCCATCAGCCGAAATTGCTTAAACTGCTCAGCGCGCAGCTCCGCCTCGTCAGACAGCCAATCCACCAGCTCGCTCAGCGCTTCACGCTGATTTTCATTGCTGACGAACGCCACCTCAGCATCCAGCATCTCGTTGGCATACTGGGCAAAGCGACCGGGATGACGGCGGCGGAAGCGGCCCGGAAACATCATCCGCTCTTCCAGCTCATGCTGGCGCTCAGCCCGCGCTACACCCGGCAAGCTGTTCATACGCTGCTTCAAGAGCGTATATAGCTCTTGATAGATGCGCGCGTAGCGCCCGAAGATCGCGCTGCGGTGGGTGTTGATATGCGCCCGCACCTGCTCGGTAATCTCGGCCTTAAGCGCGCTCACAATATCGGAGCGACTGAAGCGCAGCTCCTTGCGATACTGAGCGATCCGTGTCTCCGCCTGCGTCCACCATTCCTCGCCGGCGTCGATGATATCGCTATCGAATGGCTCTGGGGCCAGCCGCACCTGCACAACACCCAGCTCGCTCGTGAGATGATCGGCGAGCCTGGCCGCCTGCTCGTTGCTAAAGCGCTCGGTCTTAATCTGATCTTCTGCCGACAGATCGCTGATCTGGGTGGCCAGCACCTGTAGGCTGGCACGCCGGGCGAACGCACCGAGCAGCTCCTGGCGGGGAAAGATCACTTCGGTAACGCCGGACGTCGCGAAGCAGGTTGGCAGGCCGCGCTCATCGGTTTCTTGCAGGCCGGAAAGATCGGGCAGTTGGCGCATGCGCTCACGCCCCGCGCCATGACCGTCTTGCAGACGTGTAAAAATATCCATGCCGATATGCTGGTAAATCTCGGTATGATCGGTCAATTTGCCATGACCATACACATACAGCACATCGAACGGTTGCAGGCCCGCCACGTCGATCTTCAGCGAGCCAAAATAGAATGGGGCACGCTCCTGCTGGTTTTTGAGCCTGAGCAGCGCCGTAAGCTCCAGCAAGGTGCTGTAAGCATTGCTGCGCTGACGCCGCCGCATATCTTCGGTCGCGCCGCGCGGCTGCTCCGGCAGAACCGCGTAGATCGTCGTTTGGGGCACGACATTCTTGCGCATCAGCACATAGCGCGTCAGGAGTGTCAGCGCGGGCAGCACGCCGCTGCCGGTGCCGCCGCCGAGAAAGGCAATAATATTGACCCGCAGCGAAGCCGCCGCACGTTCGTCCTGCACATCCGGCGGCGGCGAGTTAATCAGATCCAGCTTGTCGTTGATGCGCTGCTGGATGCTGCTGGCCCAGGAGCAGAACGCGACATGTCCGTTGTTACGAATACCGCCGGCACCGGCAGCCGAGATGCCCGGCTTATGCTGCGCTTTGTGACCGTTGTTGGTGATGTACAAATTGCCGTACTGCAAGCACGCCTCGGGATCGCCGTTGGTCGCGCCATCTTCCAGCCCGCTGCGCTGGTAGCGTGGAATAATGATCTGCATCGTGTCCGATCCGGGCGTGCGGTGGCCGTTGATCCGCTCTTCCTGGATCGGCATGGTGTCGATAAACAACGATGCAACTTTGCGCTGGTCGGTCTCGGCGAGCCGTCGCAGCTCACGGTTAACGTACCGGCCGACGGCGATCGGGCTGGTCCCGAGGTAAATGTTGAGAGCGGGATAAATGATGTGCTGTGCCATTTATGTACCTCTACTTGATCGTTTAACAGCTCCCGATTTCGGACGAGCACGCTGCTTCGGCCCAAAGAGTCGTTCGAGCCAGGTTGCTTGCCGGCGCTGGAACGATGATTTCGATGTGGGCGGTTTCGGCCTGGGCGGCTTCGACGGCCTGGGCGTTGTGCGATTTTGAGAGATATAGCGCACGGCCCAATCGCCGATCTGTGTGCCCTTGCCGCCGCTGGCCACGAAGCGATCGTTGAGCTCGACACCGTCGCGCGTTTTACGGACGATCCAGGATCGCGGACCGTTTTTGTTGATGCCAGGCAGCCGGCGTCGGATCTCGCCGGTAATATCCACGCGATGCGGACGGAGCGGCGACCAGCCCTGCGTAGCTTTGAGCGGGATAAATTTTTCCTGGCCGCTGCCGCTAAATACCAGTCGATCGCCTTGCCCGAAACGTGGCCGTGCACCCCAGTTGATCACGAGCGCGACCAGCACCAGCGTCAGCACTTCACCGCCAAGAATACTTCCGGCAGCTACGACCTCACGGATCGGCGGCGCGGCATACTCGACGCGCAGGTTGGTGGTGCTGGCGCAGCAGGCAACTCCGTCGGCAAACGCGCC
>JAFAYS010000454.1 GCA_019240175.1 Chloroflexota bacterium
TCCCCGACAACGTACGCCACCAGCCGATCGTCGCGTACCATGACGGCCACATCGCGTACTTCGGGCTGCTGGCGGAGCGCCTGCTCGATCTCGCCGAGCTCGATGCGGTAGCCGCGCAGCTTGATCTGCGTATCGACGCGGCCATGAAACTCAAGCTTGCCGTCGTAGCGGTAGCGCACGAGATCACCGGTGCGGTACAGCCGCGCGCCAGGTGTCTGGCTGAACGGATCGGGAACAAAGCGCTCAGCAGTCAGATCCGGGCGATTGTTGTAGCCGCGCGCCACGCCATCGCCGCCGATGTACAGTTCGCCCGGCACGCCCACTGGTGCCAGCCGTTGGTGCCGGTCCAGCACATACAGCTGCGTATTCGCGATCGGCGGGCCCAGCGCGATGCGCTCGTCCTCGGCTTGTACGCGTGTCGCCGCCGACCAGATCGTGGTTTCGGTGGGGCCGTACAGGTTCCACAGCTGATCGACGCGTGGCAGCAGGTGCTGGGCCAGATCCAGGGGTAATGCTTCACCGCCACACAGCGCGCGCAGGCCGGGCGTGCCGTGCCAGTTGGCCGCCAGCAAGAGCCGCCAGGTGGCCGGCGTGGCCTGCATGATCGTCGCGCCGCTGGTGTGGAGCAGCGCCGCCAGCTGTGCGCCGTCGATTGCGGTGTCACGATCCACCAGTACGATGCGCGCGCCGACCATCAGCGGTAGGAACAGCTCCAGCCCGGCGATATCGAAGGCGATCGTCGTGACCGCCAGCAGCGTATCGTCGGTGGTGATGCCGGGCTCGCGCTGCATGGCGTGCAGGAAATTCGCCAGCGCGCGGTGCGGGATCTGCACACCCTTGGGCTGTCCCGTCGAGCCTGAGGTGTAGATGATGTAGGCCAGATCTTCGGGCTGGATCGTGCTCGACAGCGGCGTTGTGGGCTGCGTCGCGATCTGCACGGCGTCGCGATCCAGGCACAGTGTGATGCCGGTGTGCGGTAGATTTTCGGCCAGCACCTCCTGCGTCACCAGCACGGCGATCCCGGCATCGGCCAGCATAAACTCTAGACGCGCCGCCGGATAGCTCGGATCGAGCGGCACGTAGGCCGCGCCGGCTTTGTGAATGGCCAGCAGCGCCACCAGCAGCTCGGGCGAGCGATGGAGATACACGCCCACACGCGTTTCACGGGTAACGCCCAGCGCACGCAGGTGGTGCGCCAGCTGATTCGAGCGCGCGTCAAGCTCGGCGTAGCTCAGCGATCGATCTTCGAAGACCAGCGCCACGGATTCAGGTGTGCGCGCGGCCTGCTCGGTGATCAACTCGGGCACCAGGCGATCACGTGGATAATCGCTGGCGGTCGCGTTCCAATCGACCAGCAGCTGGCGCTCTTCGGCCTCGGTGAGACAAGGAATGTCGAAGATGCGCAGGTCGGGATTGACCACGATCTGCTCGACCAGCAGATTGAAATGCTCGACATAGGCGGCGATCGTCGGCGGATCGAAGAGATCGCGGTTGTACTCAAGCACGCCATAGATCCGCTGCGGATCGCTCCACAGCGCCAGCGTAATATCAAAGCGCGCGTCCTCGGTATCGACGTCGACGGTTTTGACTTTCACGCCCGGCAGATCGGCCAGCTCCTGCGGATCTTCAAAGTCCAGGAACAGGAAGGTGATCTGATACAGCGGATTGCGGCTGGTGTCGCGCTCGGGCCGCAGCTCGGCGACCAATCGCTCGAAGGGCACGTCCTGGCGGGCGTAGGCCTCGCTGGCGATCTCGCGAACCTGCGCCAGATATTCGCGGAAGGTCGGGTTTTTGGCGAGATTGGTGCGGAAGATCAGCGTGTTGAGGAAAAAGCCGATCAGCTTTTCCAGCTCGGGCCGGCCACGGTTGGCGATCGGCGTGCCCACCACAATGTCAGTCTGGTCGCTTTCGCGTGCCAGCAGCACCTTGAACAGCGACAGCAGCGTGATAAAGATCGTGGTATTCGACTGCTTGGCCAGCGCGCGCACGCCCGCCACCGCCGCCGGCGACAGATCGATCTCATGGCGTCCGCCCTGGAAGCTGACCACCGTCGGGCGCTGGTGATCGGTCGGCAGCGGGTGGATCGGCGGCGCATCGGCCAGCTGGCGCTTCCAAAAATCCAGCTCCGACTGCATCTTCTCGCTTTGCATCCACTGCTGCTGCCAGATCGCGAAGTCGGCGAACTGGATCGGCAGCTCGGGCAGCGGCGACGGCAGCCGGTTGGAAAACGCATGATACAGAATCGCCAACTCCTGCTCAAAGAGCGTGTACGACCAGCGATCCGTCACGATATGCTGCATCACCGAGACCAAAATATGATCTTCGTCGGCCAGGCGCAGCAGCGAGGCGCGGATCAGCGGTCCGTTGACCAGATCGAAGGGTGCCTGCGCGTACTCGGTCGCCACGCGCGGCATCTCAATATCTTGCTCTTCTGGCGAAAGATGGCTAAGATCGACGCGCGTCATCTTGATCGTGAGCTGCGGCGCGACAATCTGCACCGGCTGCTCGTCGATATTGGCAAAGGTCGTGCGTAAAATCTCGTGGCGGCGAATGATCTCGTTGATCGCGCGCTCCAGCACGTCCGGGTTGAGCGGCCCGGTCAGGCGCACGGCACCGGTGATGTTATAAGCCGTGTTGTGCGGCGCAAGCTGGTACAAAAACCAGAGCCGCATCTGGTCGAACGAGAGCGGATGATATGGGGCCGGCTTGCGACGCGTGATCGCTTGATTTTTGACCTCGCTCAAGCCTTTTTGCTTACGACGCAGCTCGAATAGCGCGCGCTGCTCAGGAGTAAGCGCAGCCAAACGCTCCGAGAAATCGGTCATGAAAAAACTCCTTATCGGGGCACGGCGAGCTTACACGCTGGCGCGGGCTGCCGGATCATACCAGGATTTTAGCTCGTTCAAATACGGCAGGCTGGCGACCACGGTCTCGGTGTCGAGGCCAAAATCGATCAGGCAGCCGATCTCGTTCACGCCGATGCTCTGGAGCCGATCTACCAGCGCGGTACATTTTTCCGGCGTGCCCAGCAGCGCGCCTGTGGCAAAGTAGCGCTCAAAGACGCCGTCGAGCAGCATTTCTTTGTCGGCCTCGGAAACTTCGCCGGCGTGGGTGCGGCGCTCCGGCGAGGCGTGATCGAACTGGTTGACGTAGGTGCGCAGATAGTTGCGCATCGGCTCGCGCACCAGTTGCTTGACGGCGGTCTCGTCGGTGCCAAGAAACGTGTGCAGCATCACCGAAACGATGCCTTTGCGCGGATCGTGGCCGTGCAGCGCCAGCGCCTCGCGGTAGAGCTTGATCTTGTGCGCCAGCTCTTCGAACGGCTGGCTGGTCAGGCTCAGCGAGGTCAGAATGTTCGCGCCGATCTCGCCGGCTGAGACAAACGTTTCGACCGAGCCCGAGGTTGTGATCCAGATCGGCAGCTGCTCCTGGATCGGTCGCGGCAAGATCCGCACGGCCATGTCCTCGCCGTTGCCCGCCGTCACTGGGAGCGACTCGCCAGCCCACAGCCGGCGAATCGTCTGGATATGCTCGTACATCAGCGCTTTGCGGTTGGCGTACGACTCCGGCGACAGCACGAAGTCGCGCGGATGCCAGCCCGAGGCAAACGACACGCCGACGCGGCCATTTGATAGATTATCCACGACCGACCATTCTTCGGCGACGCGGATCGGATTGTGCAGCGGCAGCGCCACGCTGCCGGCGCGAATCTGCATGCGCTTGGTGATCATCGCCAGCGCCGCGCCCAGCACCGACGGATTGGGATACAGCCCGCCGAAATCCTGGAAGTGCCGCTCGGGCGTCCAGATCGCGCCGAAGTTATGCTCGTCGCCGAATTTGGCGCTTTCCAGCAGCAGCGAATATTTCTGGCTCGACTCCATCGAGCCTTGATCGGAGAAGAAAAACAGCGTGAAGCGCATATCGCGATCGACGGGCGCGGCGCTGGGTTTTTGCTCACGCGGTGCCGTCGGATCGAGCGCCGAGGGCTGCAGCCCTTTTTGTTTGAGCCGCAGCTCAAGCAGCGCGCGCTGCTCGGGTGAGAGCGCCGCAAAGCGCTTAGCCATATCATCCATTGTTGCTGGTCTCCTCGCCCTGGCCCATCTCCACAATCAGTCGTTCCTGCGCCTCTGCCGACGAGAACTGTTCGATCTCGCGCAGCAGCGCTTCCAACTCTTCGCGCTCGCGCTGCTGCTCCTGCGCGCCCTCGATAATCTTAGCCAGATCCGCCACGGTTCCGGCCTCGAACAGGCTGTTCATGTGGATCTCGACGTGGAATTGTGCGCGCAGCGCCGAGACCAGCTGGATCGCCAGCAGCGAATTGCCGCCCAGCTCGAAGAAATTATCTTCGATGCCGACCTGCTGCATGCCCAGCAAGCGCCCCAGCGTCGCCGTGACGATCTCTTCGACCTCGTTGCGCGGCGCGACATACGGCACCGCTAGATCCGGGCGGGCGTGCGTTGGCTCGACCTGCCGCAGCTTTTCGAGCTGCTCCAGCGCGTTCATCGCGGTCAGGCCGCTCGACTGATCCATCACCGCCTGGAAATCCTGGGTCGAAACGATCACCTGGGGCAGATCGCGCGACAGCACGCGTGCAAACGCATCGATCGCCTCGGGCAGCGTCATGCCGTAGTTCAGACGCAGCTGCCGGAACTGCTCTTGCAGCGCCGGAATGCCGGCCATCAGTTGGTCCTGCTCGTCGTCCCACTCCCAGATGCCCCAGTTGATCGCGACTCGGCGTGTGGGCTGGTCGCCGCCCTGGTGGGCGTGGGCGTAGGCGTCGACAAAGGTGTTGGCGGCGCAGTAGTCGGCCTGGCCAAAGCCGCCGGTCAGCGCGGTCGTTGACGAGAAGAGCACCATCAAGTCGAGCGGATGCTCGGCCAGCAGCGACTCCAGAACTTGTGTGCCGGCCAGCTTGGGCGCGAAAACGCTGTTCGCCAGCTCCGGTGTTTTGAGCTGAATAATGCCGGTGCCGACGACGCTATCGGTGTGGATCACACCGTTGATCGGGCCGAAACGCGACTGCGCCTCGTTGATCACGGCGGCCATGCGCTCACGATTGGTGACGTCCGCGCTGAAGAGCAGGATCTCAGCGCCGGCAGCTTCAAGCGCTTGCACGCTGCGGATCACGCGGCTGACCTTGTCGCGGTCGTCGTGGGTTTCCAGCCAGAACGGCCACTGCTCACGCATCGGCAGCGGCGAACGATCGACCAGCACGAGTTTGGCCTGCGCGGTCTGGAACAGATACTCGGCCAGCCCCAGCCCGAACTCGCTCATGCCGCCGGTGATTAGATACACGCCGTCCGCGCGCAGAATCGCCGGCTGCGCGTTGGGCTGCAGCGGCACGGCCTCGAAGCGGCGCGTCCAGCGGTGGCGGCTGCGATAGGCCACCTGATCGTCCTCGGCGTCTGAGCTGCACTCAGCGATCAGTTGCTCGACGGCCAGATCCAGCGCCCGGCCCTGCGCGATCGCTCCCACGTCGATGCTGCGACAGGCGATCGTCGCGTACTCCTGGGGAATTACCTTCGACGCGCCCAGGATCGTCGCCTTGGCCGGGACGATCTGCTCGTCGCCGGTAACATCCTGGACGTTGTTGGAGACCACAAACAGCTTGATCGGCGCGGTATCTTCTTGCTCGCCCAGGATTTGCGCCAGCGTCAGCAGGCTGAAAAAGCCCTGATCCTGCTCGTCGCCGTGTGTCTGCGCGTCGGGCGTGACGCTCCACAGATGCACCACCAGCGTCGGCGAGGCGTGCTGCGTGCTCAGTTCGCGGAAGAGCGCCTGGTAGTCGATCGGCTGTTGCGGGTTGACGCTGTAGGCGTGGGCGTCGAGCTGGGCAAACTCCGCGCCGGCGGCGACAGTTGTGACGCTCACACCATTTTGGCTGAGCCGCTGCGCCAGTCGCTCGCCCAGACCGGCCTGATCCAGGAAGATCAGCCAGCGCTGTGCGGCCGGCGCATCCTGCTCGAAACGATCCGGCAGCGGTGCTTGCTGCCAGACCGGCACATAGAACCAGTCGGCGAGATCAGCTTTTTTGTTGAGCGAGCGCTGCTGCGTAAACGTTTGCTGCTGCGCCTCGACCCAGTAGCGCTGCCGCTCGAAGGGATAGGTCGGCAGCGGCACACGTCGGCGTCCTTGATCGGCATGGATGGCAGCCCAATCGATCGATGCGCCGCGCAGCCAGAGCCGCCCGATCGCTTCCAGTAAGAATGCCTCGTCGGCGACCTGGCTGCGCAGATGGCGGATCGTCTGGATCACGCGCTGCTCGGCCTCGCCGCTCAGGCTCTGCTTGGCCAGCGTGCTCAGCGTGTGGCCCGGCCCGACTTCCAGGAAGACCGCGTCGGAGATGGTCGCCAGTTCCTGAATGCCTTCGATGAAGCGCACAGTCTGGCGCAGATGCTTGCCCCAATACTCGGGATCGGTCGCCTGCTCAGCGGTGATCCAGGTGCCGGTCAGATTCGAAAGATACGGCATCTGCGGCGGGCTCAGCTTGATCCTGCGCACCTGCTCGACAAACGGCGCGAGAATCGGGTCCATCATCGCCGAGTGGAAGGCGTGCGAGGTATGCGCGATGCGGCACTCAATGCCGCGCTGCGTCAGCTTCTCGCGCAGCGCCGCAATCGCCGCGTCCGGCCCGGAGACCACGCTCACCGACAATCCGTTGCTGGCTGCCAGCGCCAGCTCCTGGCTGTTTTCCTCGCGCAGCAGTCCCTGGACTTCGGCGGCGGGCAGTGGAACTACCAACATCGAGCCGTGTGGCAGGTTTTGGATCAGCTGGCCGCGCACCGCGACAATCTTGAGCGCATCTTCCAGCGCGATCACGCCCGCCAGCGTCGCCGCTACGTACTCGCCGATCGAGTGGCCGATCATCGCGTGTGGCTTCAAGCCCCAGCTCAGCAGCAGCCTGGCCAGCGCATACTCGATCACAAACAGCGCCGGCTGCGTCAGGATCGTCTGATTTAGCTGCTCGGCGGCGGTGGCCTCATCACCGTGTGGATAGAGAACATCGCGCAGGTCTAGCCCGAGATGCGGTCGCAGCAGTTCACAGCAGCGATCGACTTCTTCGCGGAAACCTGGCTCTTCGGCGTAGATGTCCGCCGCCATGCGCACGTATTGTGCGCCCTGGCCGGGAAACATAAAGATGATCGGGCGATGTCCACCGTTGTAGGTTTGCGTCGGCGTGCGTTTCGGATCGCGAGATTGCAGGATGCTGACTGCCTCGGCGGCATTTCGCGCGACCAGCACGCGGCGTTGCGCGAAGGCTTTGCGGCCAACCTGGAGCGTGTAGGCCACGTCGGCCAGATTCGCATTCGGGTTTTGCTGAAGATACGCCGCCAGATTCTGCGTCGCCGTGTCGAGCGCGGTCTCGGTCTTGGCCGAAAGCACCAGCAGCTGCGCAGAACGGCCAGGGCTGGACTCGGCGACCGGCGGTGCTTCTTCCAGGATTACATGCGCGTTGGTGCCGCCGATGCCGAACGAACTCACACCGGCGTGGCGCGGCGCGCCGTTGGCTGTCCATGGTGTGAGCTTAGTGTTGACATAAAACGGGCTGTTGGCAAAATCGATCTTGGGATTGGGCGCTTCGAAGTGCAGGCTGGGCGGGATTTGCTGATGGTGCAGTGCCAGCGCGGTTTTGATCAAACCGGTCACGCCAGCCGCCGCGTCGAGATGCCCAACGTTGGTTTTGACCGAGCCGATCGCGCAAAAGCCGCGCTGGTCGGTGGTAGAACGAAACACCTCGTTCAGCGCGGCAACCTCGATCGGATCGCCGAGCGGCGTGCCGGTGCCGTGCGTCTCAATGTAGCTGATCGTCGCGGGATCGACCTCCGAGATCGTGTGCGCGGCGCTGATCACGCGCGCCTGGCCTTCGATGCTGGGCGCAGTGTAGCCGGCTTTGGTCGAGCCGTCGTTGTTGATCGCCGAGCCCTTGATCACAGCGTAGATGTGGTCGCCGTCCGAGAGCGCATTGGTCAGCCGCTTGAGCACGACCACGCCCGCGCCGTAGCCGTTGACGGTGCCTTGCGCGCCCGCGTCAAACGCGCGGCAGTGGCCGTCGGGCGACATAATGCCTCCTTCCTGGTACAGGTAGCCCGACTTCTGCGGAAACTGGATCGAAACGCCGCCGGCCAGCGCCATGTCGCAATCGCCGATCAGCAAGCTTTGGCTGGCCAGATGCACGGCCACCAGCGAGGTCGAGCAGGCCGTCTGCACGGCGACGCTCGGACCTTTGAGGTTGAGCTTGTAGGAGACCATCATCGTTAGCTGATCGCTGGTGTTGCCGAGCATGGTCTGGAACACGCCGCCGGACTCTTGGAGCAGATCGCGGTTGGAAAGCAGGTTGTTGATCAGGTAGCTGCTGCTGCCCGCGCCGGCAAACACGCCGATCGCCGCCTGCGCTGTGTCGGGATCGTAGCCGGCACGCTCAAGCGCTTCCCACGCCACCTCGAAGAAGACGCGGAACTGCGGGTCCATGATCTCGGCCTCGCGCGGCGTGTAGCCAAAAAAGGCCGCGTCGAACTGATCGACGTTTTGGAGCACGCCCGCCGCTTTAACATGGCTGGGATGACTCGCCAGCTCGGGCTCGAACACCGAGTACTCGATCTCTTGATCTTCGAAGAACGAGATCGACTCGACGCCCTCGCAGAGATTTTGCCAGAATTGCTCGGTGGTTTGCGCGCCTGGGAACCGCCCACCGATACCGATAATTGCTATTTCCAACCCGGTCGACTGATCTTCCACCTCGAAGCCTCCTAATCTTTTTTATCGGTGCGCTGCGGTTGTCCCAAGCGCTGTTTAAGCCAGTTTCGTCCTTCTTTGGCAGCTTTATGCTGCGCTGCTTTGGGTGCCGGTGCTGAGCGAGCGGCATCGCTCTGGCTGAGAAATTCCGACAATGCGCTGATCGTCGGATACTTGAACAGATCGAGCATTGAGACGCGCTCAAGCATCGCCGCGCTGCCGCCCAGGCGCTCGTTAAGCTGGCCGTGCAGCTGAATCACCAGCAGCGAATGGCCGCCAAGATCGAAGAAGTTGTCGTGCAGGCCGACCTGATCCACGCCTAGCAGTTCCTGCCAGATCGCGGCGATCGTTTGTTCAAGCTCGTTGCGCGGCGCGACATACGCGGCGGCCAGATTGGGCCGTGCGCCATCCGGCTGCGGCAGCGCGCGATAATCGGTCTTGCCGTTAGGCGTGACCGGCAGCTCGTCGAGCACGATAAACGTGTTGGGCACCATGTAGTCGGGCAGCTTGGTCGCCATGAAGGTGCGCAGGCTGCTGACGTTGGGCGTGTGGTTCGGCTCCGGCAGCAGGTAGGCCACGATCTGCTTCTCGCCGTTCAGCTCGCGCACCTGGACAATGCCGGTGCGGATCTCGTCGTGAGCGGCCAGCACATTCTCGATCTCGCCGAGCTCGATGCGGTAGCCGCGCACTTTGACCTGATCATCGCTGCGGCCCATGTACAGGATGTTGCCGTCAGGCAGATAGCGGCCCAGATCGCCGGTTTTGTACAGCCGCGATCCAGGCGTTTTGCCGAAGGCATCAGGGATGAAGCGCTCAGCAGTCAGATCCGGGCGGTTGAGGTAGCCGCGCGCCACGCCGGTGCCGCCGATGCAGATCTCACCGACTACGCCGATCGGCACCGGCTGCTCGTACTGGTTGAGCAGATACACCTCGGTGTTGCCGATCGGGCGTCCAATCGGCGGATCGGATGTGATGGCCTCGGTGCACACAAAGACTGTCGAGTAAACCGTGGTCTCGGTCGGGCCATAGCCGTTGATCAGCCGCCGCCCCTCAACCCAGCGCGAGATCACCTCGGCGGTGCATTTCTCAGCGCCCGTGTCGATGGTTTTGAGCAGCGGCAAATTCTCGGTGGGCAGGACCGCCAGCGCCGAGGGAAGCAGCAGCGCGTTGGTGATCGCCCGCTCACGCAGCAGCTGGTTGAGATTCGGCCCCGGCAGCAGCTCATGACGATCGGCGAGACAGATCGTAGCTCCGCTCAGCAGCGCAAACACCAGCTCCCAGACCGAGGCGTCGAAGCTGGCCGAGGCGAACTGCAGCAGCCGGCTGCCAACTTTGAGATCGACCAGATCGCGCTGCACGTGCTGGAGATTGACCATCCCGCGATGGCTCAGCATCACGCCCTTGGGCCGTCCGGTCGAGCCCGAGGTGTAGATGATATAGCACAGATTGTCGGGCGTGAGATTCGGCACCAGATTAGTCGTCGGCTGCGTGGTGATCTCCGGCCAGTCGCTGTCGAGACACACCGAGCGCAACTGCTGATCCGCCTGCCAGTTAGGCTTGGCGCGCAACAGCTCCGCCTGCGTCAGCAGCAGCGGCATCTGGCTGTCGGCCAGCATAAAGGCTAGCCGATCCTCGGGGTAGGCCGGATCGAGCGGCACGTACACGCCGCCGGCTTTGATCACGCCCAGAAAACCGATCACCATTTCCAGCGAGCGCTCAACACATACACCGACGCGAATCTCGGGCTGCATGCCCTGCGCCCGCAGGTAATGCGCCAGCTGATTTGCGCGATCGTTCAGCTCGGCGTAGGTTAGCGTTTGCCCGTTATGCTCAACCGCAACCACATCCGGCGATCGCTCGACCTGCGCCTCGAAGAGCTGGTACACGTTGCGATCGGTGGGATACGGCATCTGCGTCGCGTTCCAGGTGTCGAGCACCAGCGCGCGCTCGTCGGCGGTCAACAGCATGAGATCGAAGATGCGCTGCTCGGGGTTGGCGACGATGCTTTCCAACAGCAGCGTCAGGTGCCGCGCCATGCGGGCGATCGTGGCAGCGTCGAAAAGATCCGTGCTGTAGTCGAGCACACCCGCGAAGCCGTCGGGC
>JAFAYS010000583.1 GCA_019240175.1 Chloroflexota bacterium
CAGCGCTCAGGCTTCAGCATTGCGCCAGTGCGATCTCCAGGACAATGTATGTAGCGATCCAGGCCATCATAGCTGTATTCTATCGATACGGCAACTCTTGTTCCACGACGATCACAAATCCTACAACAACACTTGCGCGGCTTCCAATCTGGCGCTTGAGTCTCTTTCATCGATCCAGGTGCCTCGACAACTCATGCTATAATCGCTGCGTCCTGGCGTTTCATTGTTCGATCGTCGCAGGAGCAAGCGGCACAGATAGCCTCGGTAGACGCCGAGGCATTTTGTGTGTATGGCAGGCGCGATGCACAGGAGCTTTGCCACTGCTGGTGGGTTGAACCCCCTCGACTGGCTCATCGATTCTGGCTGGAGGATGCCCTGATGAGTACGACCACCCGTAACCCAAACACCGACTCGTGGCTGGCGCGGTACTTTCGCTTTGCGGAGCGCAAGACGGATCTGCGAACGGAAGTTGTCGGCGGCATCACAACCTTTTTTGTGATGGCCTACATCATCTTTGTCAATCCCTTTATTCTCACGCTCAACGGCAGCGCACAGCCGCCGGTCGTGCCGCCCTTCGGCGGTCTGGTCACGGCAACCTGTCTGGCAGCCGCGATCGTCACGATCGCGATGGGCTTCTACACCAACTATCCCTTTGCGGCGGCGAGTGGCCTCGGCCTGAACGCGGTTGTCGCCTTCGATCTGATCGCGACGCGCGGCTTGCCCTGGCAGGCGGCGATGGGCGTGATCTTTCTGGAAGGCCTTCTGATCACGCTGCTGGTGCTGACCGGCTTTCGCGAGGCGGTGCTCAACGCGGTGCCGCTTACGCTCAAGCGCGCGATCAGCGTCGGCATCGGCCTGTTCATCTTGTTCATCGGCCTGGTCAACGGCGGCCTGGTGCGCGTGCCCGTCGAGTCGATCACGGTGACCGGCAACGCCACGATTGCGGGTCCGACACCGCTCGGCGCGCTGGCGGCGCAGGGCGCGCAGCTGGGTACGCCCGGCACACCCGTAACGCTGGGCAACGTGACCGGATTGCCGGTGATTCTGGCGCTGCTCGGGCTGCTGCTGACGCTCTGGCTGATGTCCCGACGCGTCAAGGCGGCGCTGCTGATCGGCATTCTGCTGACAACGGTTGTCGCGATCATCATCAAGCTGATCGTGCCGGGCGCATCGGTTTCGGCGTCGTCGCCCACGGCTGCCGATCTGACGCAGCTGAGCTTTTCGCCGCCCGACTTCAGCACAATCGGCGCGGGCTTCAACTTCTCGGCGTTCAACAGCCCGCAGGCAGCCGCCAAAGGACTGGGCGTGGTCGCCGCGCTGCTGGTGATCTTCTCGCTGATGCTCTCGGATTTCTTCGACACGATGGGCACAATCGTCGGTGTGGGCGAGGAGGGCGGCTTTGTCGATGAGCAGGGCAAGCTGCCGGGCGCGAATCGTGTGCTGCTGGTCGACTCGCTGGCGGCGGCGCTGGGCGGTCTGTTCGGCGTCTCGTCGGTGACGACCTACATCGAGTCGGCGGCGGGCGTGGCGGAAGGCGCGCGCACCGGTCTGGCCTCGGTGGTGACCGGGCTACTCTTCCTGCTGGCGCTCTTTCTCGCGCCGTTCGCCGGTCTGGTCCCGCCCGAAGCAACCGCGCCCGCGCTGATCATTGTCGGCTTTTTGATGTTCGCCGCCATTCGCGAGATCGACGTGACCAATCTGCTGGATGGCTTTCCCGCGCTGCTGACGCTGATCATGATGCCGCTGACCTACTCGATCACCAACGGCATTGGCGCGGGCTTTGTGAGCTACGTTTTTCTGCGTCTGGTTAGCGGTCGCGCGCGTGAGGTGCCGCCGCTGCTCTGGATCGTCTCGCTGGCCTTTGTGATCTATTTCGCGGTTGCGTAGCGTCGCTCAGACAAGATCGAAGCAACACCGCTCAACGACGAGCGGTGTTTTGCTTTTCGTCGGCACGTAGATCGGAGTATCATAGATTCAGCGAAGCAGAAAGGAGCATCAATGCGAACGATCAATCGTTACACCGCCGCGCTGCTGGCTGGCGGCGCGCTGCTTGGGCTAGCGGCATGCGGCGGCAGCACACCGACGACAACGCAGCCCAGCGCTGTTGTGCCGCGCGCAACCACAACGATCGCGACGGCTGAGACGAGCGCAGCCGGCAGCGCCGCGTCGTCGACCACATCCGTAGCCACGACAGAAACAACTACAACCGCGATCGCTCAGGCCAATCGTCCGTACGCCGCGCTGCCGCAGAGCCGGACGCCCGAGGGCTACTACGTGCTTGGCCAGCCCGACGCGCCGGTCACGCTCACGTTCTACTCCGATTTCTTGTGAAGTGCTTGTCGCTTCCACGTTGTGGAAACCGAACCCCAGATTATCGAGCAGTACGTCAAGACCGGCAGAGCGCGGCTGATCTATCGTCATCTGCTGCAATTAGGCGAAGGATCGCAGGTGCTGGCGGAGGCCTCGGAGTGCGCGGGTGCGCAGGGCGCGTTCTGGGAGATGCGCGAGCAGATCTATCGGCGTCAGAGCGAGCTGTACAGCGCGTCAAACTTTGCCGCCGTCGAGCCGCTGGTGCGAGAGCTTGGCCTCGACGCGAATCAGTTCGGGCAGTGCCTGGATCAGCATCAGTTTCAGCAGCAGGTCTTGGACGACTACGCCGCCGCCCAGCGCGAGAGCGTGAGCAGCCGGCCCGTGATCGACATTAACGGCACGCGCATCATCGGCGCGCAGCCCTTCACGCGCTACCAGCAGACGATCGACGCGGTGCAGTGACGAGAACCAAGAACCAAGAACCAAGAACCAAGAACCGAACGAAAGAAGAAGAGGACAAATAACCAATTTCACCGTTCCCCCTCGCCTGCCGCAGCGGGAGAGGGGGACGCAGGGGGTGAGGGCCTACCTCCGCGCCAGCTCGTTCAGCCAGCGCAGCGTTTGCTTGGCCGTCGCCTGCCAGGAGAACTGCTGCGCTCGTGCCAGGCCTTTGGCGCGTAGCTCAGACCGCAGCGGCTCATCCTGCGTGATACGCACCAGCGCCTCGGCCATCTGCGTCACATCCGTCGCCGGCACGATCAGCGCGGCATCGCCCACAACCTCAACCAGCGCGCCGGCATCCGACGAGACAACCGGCGTGCCGACCGACATCGCCTCAAGCAGCGGCAGCCCGAAGCCTTCGTAAAGCGAGGGATACACAAATGCCGTCGCCGCCGCATAGTAGAGCTGCAGCTGCTCGCTTGGAATAAAGCCGATGAATCTGACATCTTGCTGGAGCCCAAGCTCCTGCACCAGTGCGAACATCTCGTCGTAGAGCCAGCCTTTGCCGCCGCCGATCAGCAGTGGTAGATCCAGCCGATCTTTGGCCTTGGCGTACGCACGAATCAGCGTCACAATATTTTTGCGCGGCTCCAGCGTGCCGACCGACAGCAGAAAGCGCGGCGGCAGATCGTGCTGTACGCGGAATCGAGCCACGGCCTCGGGATCGACGAGCCCGAATTCTGCTTTGCGTCCGTTTGGCACGGCGGTAACCTTGGACGGCGGTGCGTGCAGCAG
>JAFAYS010000599.1 GCA_019240175.1 Chloroflexota bacterium
CGCGCGCCCTTTGTCGGGCCGCGCAAAATTCTGGTAAGCATGGCCGAAACCGGCACGTGGAACTAGGCGCGGCAGGAAGATGATGCAACCAAACGTTACCGAAGGTTTTCGGCTCTCGCCCCAGCAGCGGCGGCTGTGGAGCCTGCACCACGACGCGCCCGACGCGTACTTCGTCCAGGGCAGCGTTCAGATCACAGGTCCGCTCGATCGCGCGGCACTCGATTCGGCTGTGCGGCAGGTTGTCGCCCGCCACGAGATTCTGCGCACCAGCTTTCAGCGCCTGCCGGGCATGAAGCTGCCGGTGCAGGTGATCGCCGACAAGCCCGAGCTTGAGATCGCCTACCACGATCTGAGCGCAGCCAACTCGTCGGAGCAGCAAGCGTCAATCGAGGCGCTGCTGACCGAGCTGCGCGCGCCATCGCTGGATGACTCCGAGTCGCTGCTGCGGCTGGCGCTGATCACGCTGGACAGGCAGCTTCATGCACTACTTATCAGCTTCCCGGCGCTCTGCGGCGATGCGACGACGCTCAAGAATCTTGTGCATGAGCTCGGCGCGGCCTACACAGATTCAATCGCCGACCTCGACGACGAGCCGATGCAGTACGCCGACTTTGCCGAGTGGCAGCACAGCGTACTCGAAGAAGGCGGCGAGGTTTCGCCAATCGTCGGCTTGAGCCAGTCAGATCTGGCGACACTGCGCGGGCTGAAATTGCCGCTTGAGCAAGCCAGCACTACGCCATTCACGCCGCGATCGACGCCTGTGCCGCTCACGCCTGAGAGCGTCGAGCGCCTGGCGGCCTTTGCGAGCCAGCACGAGATCGCGGAGTCTGTGGTTTTGCTGTCAGCCTTCAACGCCCTGCTCTGGCGGCTCACGCAGCAGGGAGAGCTGATCGTCGGCGTGGGCTTCGATGGGCGCGGCTATGACGATTTGCAGGCGGCGCTTGGTTTGTTCGCCAAGACGCTGCCGATTCGCACCCGGCTCGACGCACAAACCACCTTCGGCGCGCTGGTCGCGCAGCTGGCGCAGAGTGTCGGCGAGGCTGGCGAGGCCCAGGACGAGTTCTTCTGGGAGCGCATCGATCCGTCGGCTGGCAGCGCGCCGGTGTTTTTCCCGCTCAGCTTCGAGCTCACCGAGCTATCCACGCCCGACGCCAACACGCAGTTTGCGCTGACGCGGCTGGACAGCTGCATCGATCGCTTTATGCTCAAGCTGGCTGCCACCCATCGCCATGACGCGCTCGATCTTGCGCTGCACTACGACGCGGCACGTTTCACCGAGGAGACGATCGCGGGCTTTGCAGCGATGCTGCAATCCCTGCTGGATCACGCGCTGGCCCAGCCCGAGCAGCCGATCGCCGCGCTGCCGCTGCTAAGCAATGATGAGCGCCAGCGGCTGCTGCACAGCTTCAACGCCACGCAGACCGACTATCCCAGCGATCGAGCGTTTGGCGAGCTGTTTGAGCAGCAGGCCGCACGCACACCTGACGCGATCGCCGTGAGCTTTGGCGCGGGTACCCGTGAGCGGGTGACATTGACCTATGCCGAATTGAACGCGCGGGCCAATCAGCTGGCGCGGCATCTCGGCACGCTCGGCATCGGCACGCAGGACGAGCCGCGCATCGGCGTGTACCTGACGCGCTCGCTGGATCTGCTGGTCGCCAGCCTTGCGATTCTGAAAGCCGGCGGCGTGTATCTGCCGCTCGATCCAGCCTTTCCTCAGAGCCACCTCGCGACGATTCTGTCCGACTCGCAGGCGCGCGTGATCCTGACCAATGCCACGCTGGCCGAGACGCTGCCCGAGCACAGCGCGGCACTCGTGCGCCTCGATCGCGACTGGCCGCTGATCGCGCAGGCTGAGACGAGCAATTTCGACGGCACGCTTCAGCCGAGCAGCGCCGCCTACGTAATCTATACGTCGGGCTCGACCGGCCAGCCCAAGGGCGTGGTCGTGGAACACCGCAGCCTGGTCAACTACCTGAGCTGGGTCAACGGTCGGCTGCTGGGCGGCGGGGATTGCCAGCTGCCAGCCGTGACGCGCCTAACCTTCGATGCCTCGCTCAAGCAGCTGTTTGCGCCTTTGCTGCGCGGTGCCGAGGTCTGGCTGCTCGACGACGACATGCTGAACGAGCCCGAAACTCTGCTGAATGCGCTGGCCACGCGCTCGAACGTCGCGCTTAACTGCGTGCCCTCGCTCTGGACGACGCTGCTGGATATTGCCTCGCCATCGCAGCTGGCGCAGCTCGATCAGCGACTGACGCAGCTGTTGGTCGGCGGCGAGCAGCTCACGCCCGAGCTGGTGACGCGGACGCTGGCAGCGCTGCCCCGGCTACAGATCTGGAACCTGTACGGCCCGACCGAGACCACGGCCAACGCCAGCGCGGCGCGCATCACTGCCGCCGACACGATCACGATCGGCACGCCGCTGGCCAACACGCAGATCTATCTGCTGGACTCACAGCTTCAGCCCGTCCCGATCGGCGTGACCGGCAATCTATATGTGGGCGGCGTTAGCGTAGCGCGCGGCTATCTCAACCGGCCCGACACGACTGCCGAGCGCTTCATCCCCGATCCGTTCAGCGAAACTGCTGGATCGCGGCTCTACCACACCGGCGATCTGGCGCGCTACCGGGCGGACGGCGCGATCGAGTTTGGGGGCCGCAGCGATTTCCAGGTCAAGCTGCGCGGCCTGCGGATCGAGCTGGGCGCGATCGAAGCGGCGCTCAAGCGCCATCCCAGCGTGCGCGAAAGCGTCGTCGTCGTGCGCGATGAAAATCTTGTAGCGTACGTGGTACCGGAGAAGAACCAAGAAAGGAGAACTCAGAACCTCCAAGATAAGAGCGAAGCGGGTTCTAGGTTCTTGGTTCTAGGTTCTGCCGACTTGCGTGAGCATGTCGGCGCGCAGCTCCCCGCCTACATGGTGCCGGCGCTGATTGTCACGCTCGACGCGCTGCCGCTGACGCCCAACGGCAAGCTCGATCGCGCGGCCTTGCCTGCGCCAGGATCGGCGCGGCCTGCTCAGACCAGAGAGTTTGTCGCGCCGCGCAACGCGATCGAGGCGGCGCTGGCGAGCATCTGGGCCGAGGTGCTGGATCTGGATCAGGTCGGCGTGCACGACAACTTCTTTGCGCTGGGCGGCCACTCGCTGCTGGCCACGCGGCTCGCCGCACGCGTGCGCAAGATCTTCCGCGTCGAGCTGCCGCTGCGCGCGCTCTTCGACGTCGCGACGATCGCCGAGCTGGCCGCCCAGCTGGTTGCCCGCGAAAGCAAGCCGGGCCAGGTGGCCAAGATCGCGGATCTTTTGCAGCAGATCCAGGCCATGCCCGCCGAAGAAGTGTCGGAGACGCTGCACAACAAGCGATCGGTGAGCGGAGAAGAAGGTAGCAACTGATGCAAATGAACAACGACCGCAAGCTGTCGCGGTTTTCCGACGATGAGCTGGCGCTGCTTGATCTGCTGCTGGACGAGGCAGGCGAAGCAACGCCGGCGACCACGATTCCCCGACGCGCCAATGCGGATGCGCCGCCGCTCTCGTTCGCCCAGGAACGGCTCTGGTTCATCGAGCAGCTCACGCCGGGCAGCCCAGCCTACACAATCCCGCTGGCGCTGCGCCTGGTCGGGCCGCTCGATCTGGCAGCTTTGGAGCGCAGCCTGAACACGATCGTCAGCCGCCACGCGGTGCTGCGCACAACCTTCGCCCAGGGAAACGATGGACAGCCGGTGCAGGTGATCGCCGACTCGTTGGCGATCACGCTTTCGATGATCGATCTTCAGCATCTGTCGCGCAACGATCAGGAAGCAGAGCTACAGCGCATCGTCCCCGCAGCCTTCGGACAGCCCTTTGATCTGGCAGCTGGGCCGCTGCTGCGCGCGCAGCTGATTAAGTTTGAGCCGGCAGAGCACATTCTGCTCGTGACACTGCACCACATCATCGCCGACGGCTGGTCGCGCGATGTGCTGGTGCGCGAGGCGGCGACGCTCTACACCGCATTCGCGACGAATCAGTCGCCGCAGCTGCCGGAGCTGTCGATCCAATACGCCGACTACGCCGTCTGGCAGCGCGATCGACTTCAGGGCGAACTGCTGGAAACGCAGATCGGCTACTGGAAACAGCAGCTGGCCAATGCGCCCGCCGCGCTGGATCTGCCGCTGGATCGGCCACGACCGCCGATCCAAACCTTCAATGGAGCCAGCACGACCTTTGCGCTGCCCGCGCCGCTCAGCCAGGCGCTTGACGATCTCAGCCGGCGCGAAAACTGCACGCTCTTCATGACGCTGCTGGCGGCCTGGCAGGTCTTGCTGCACCGCTACAGCGGCCAGCGCGACATCCTGGTCGGCACGCCAATCGCGGGGCGCACGCACGCCGAGCTGGAAGACCTGATCGGCTTCTTCATCAACACGCTGGTGCTGCGCGGCGACGTCGGCGGCGATCCGAGCTTCCGCGAGCTGCTGGCGCGCGCGCGCGAAACCACACTGGCGGCGTATGCGCATCAGGACGTGCCCTTCGAGAAGCTGGTCGAGGAGCTACAGCCCACCCGCGATCTCAGCCGTTCGCCATTCTTCCAGGTGATGTTTGCGCTGCAAAACGCGCCGGTCAGCGAGATCAATCTGCCGGAACTGCGGCTTCATGCGCTTGGCAGCGGCACGCACACAGCCAAGTTCGATCTGACGCTGTTCATGGAGCAAACGCCGCACGGCCTGATCGGTGCTGTGGAGTACAACACCGATCTTTTCGATCCGAGCACGATCGACGGCATGATCGAGCACTTCGCAACGCTGCTGGCCGGCATTGTCGCCAATCCCGATCAACGAATCTCCCGGCTGCCGCTGATCTCAGCGCGCGAGCTTGAGTTCATCCTGCGCGATTGGAACGACACCGCAGCGACGTATCCGCAAAACCAGGGCATTCACGAGCTTTTCGCGGCGCAGGCGGCCCAAACGCCGGACGCGATCGCGGCGGTCTTTCTGCCCAGCGACGGCGGCGATACGCCGCAGCTGACGTATGCCGAGCTGAACGCGCGAGCCAATCAACTGGCGCATCATCTGCGCGGTCTTGGCGTGGAGCCTGAGACGCGCGTCGGGGTGTGCATGGAGCGCTCGCTGGATCTGCTGGTGGGCATTTTGGGCATTCTCAAGGCAGGCGGCGCGTACGTTCCGCTCGATCCGGCGTATCCGCGCGAGCGCTTGCAATTCATGATCGAAGACGCGCAGATGGCGGTGCTGCTGACCCAGGCGCGGCTGCTTCAGAACGAGCACAATCAGCTGCCCGCGCTGCACGACAACCAGGGGCCAACCGTGGTCTGCCTGGATGCCGACTGGCCGACGATCGCCGAGAGCAGCGCGCACAACCCGCAGCCCAGCGCGACCGACGAAAATCTGGCGTATGTAATCTACACCTCGGGCTCGACCGGCGTGCCCAAGGGCGT
>JAFAYS010000600.1 GCA_019240175.1 Chloroflexota bacterium
CTGGAACCAGGCCGTGCTGCTGGATCTGGCCCAGCCGCTCGATCCCGCGCTGCTCGAACAAACGGCGCAGCAGCTGGTCACGCACCACGACGCGCTGCGCCTACGCTTCTCGCACGCCGCCACCGGCTGGCAGCAATCCAACGCCGCCGACGAAACCCACGCGCTCGTCTCGCACATCGATCTGTCTGACGTGCCGATCGCCGAGCAGAGTGCCGCTGTCAATGCCCACGCTACCGAGATCCAGGCATCCCTCGATCTCACGAATGGGCCGCTGCTGCGCGTCGCCACCTTCGATCTCGGACCGCAGGGATCGCGGCTGCTGGTGGTCGTGCATCACCTGGCCGTCGACGGCGTCTCCTGGCGCATCCTGCTCGAAGATCTGCACACCGTCTATCAGCAGCTCCAAAGCGGCGCAGCACTCGCGCTGCCAGCCAAAACCACCAGCTTCCAGCACTGGGCGACCAAACTTCAAGCGTTTGCCCAGTCGCCGGAGCTGCGCGCCGAGGCCGACACCTGGCTCAGCCGGCCCTGGGAGCAGGTCGCCACGCTGCCGATCGATCACGACACAAGCGTCGAGGCCAACGTCGAGTCATCGGCGCGGATCGCTTCGGTGACACTCAGCGCAGACGAGACCCGTGCGCTGCTGCAAGATGTGCCGCAGGCTTACAACGCGCAGATCAATGATCTGCTGTTGACGGCGCTGGCCGAGGCGTTCGCGCGCTGGACCGGCGAGCGTACGATCCTGGTGGATCTGGAAGGCCACGGACGCGAAGATCTTTTCGCCGACGCCAATCTGTCACGCACGGTCGGCTGGTTCACGTCGCTCTTCCCGGTCGTGCTGGACGTGCGCGCAGCCAGCGGGCCTGACGGCATGATCAAAACTGTCAAGGAGCAGGTGCGCCAGATCCCGCGACGCGGCATCGGCTATGGGCTGCTGCGTCACCTCAGCGACGACTCCGAAGTGCGCTCCCAGCTGGCAGCGCTGCCCAAGGCCGAAATACTCTTCAACTACCTGGGCCAGCTCGATCAGGCGCTGCCGGAAGGCGCACCGTTCACGCTTTCACGCGAGGCGAGCGGCCCGGTACACAGCCCGCGCAATCGCCGAACACATCTGCTTGAGATCAATGGCTTTGTCGCCAACGGCAGCCTGCGTCTCGACTGGACCTACAGCGAGCAGCTCCACGACCGTGCAACGATCGAGCGTGTGGCGCAAGATTGTCTGCGCGCGCTGCAAAGCCTGATCGCCTACTGCCTGACCAGCGAGACGCGCGGCTACACGCCCTCGGACTTCCCACTGGCCGTCGTCGATCAGCCGCAGCTTGATCTGATCAGCCGTGAGCGCGCGATCGCCGACCTGTACCCGCTGGCCTCGGTGCAACAGGGCATGCTCTTCCACACGCTGTCCGCGCCGGCATCCGGCGTGTATGTCCAGCAGCTCACCTGCGACCTCAGCGGCGATCTCGACGTCGCGGCGTTCCGGCGGGCCTGGCAGCACACCGTCGATCAGCACGCGATCTTGCGCACCAGCTTCCTCTGGGAGCACGTCGATCAGCCGCTGCAGCTGGTTCAGCCACAAGCCGCGATCCCGTTCACGCAGCTGGACTGGCGCGATCGCCCCGCTTCCGAGCAGGAGCAGCAGTTCGCAACCTATCTTCAGGAGGATCGTGAGCGCGGCTTCGATCTCCTCACGCCGCCGCTGCTGCGTTTGGCGCTGATCCAGACCGGCGACACCGACTACCGCTTCCTGTGGAGCTATCACCACATCGTGCTCGACGGCTGGTCGATGCCGCTGATCTTCCGCCAGGTGCTGACCGCCTACCATGCCTTCCGAACCAACCGCGAGGCGCAGATCGAGGCTAGCCGCCCGTATCGCGACTATATCGCCTGGCTGCAGCGGCAAGACCTCAACGCCGCCGAGTCGTTCTGGCGCTCGACGCTGGCAGGCTTCAGCGCGCCCACACCGCTCACCGTCGATCGACCGTTTGGCGGCGAGAGCGGCGCGGAGCGCGCGTACGGCGAGCAAACGCTGACGCTTTCGCAGGCGACAACCGAGGCGCTGCAAACGCTGGCCCGGCAGCATGACCTGACGATCAACACGCTGGTGCAGGGCGCGTGGGCGCTGCTGCTCAATCGCTACAGCGGCGAGCGCGACATCGTGTTTGGCGCGGCTACCTCAGGCCGTCCGCCGGAGCTGACCGGCAGCGAGACGATGATCGGCCTGTTCATCAACACGCTGCCAGTGCGCGTCGACACCGCGCCCGAGGCTGGGCTGATCCCCTGGCTGCAGCAGCTGCAAGCGCACCAGGTCGAGATGCGGCAGTTCGAGTTCACGCCGCTGGCGCAGATCCAGAGCTGGAGCAGCATCCCACGCGGCCAGTCGCTCT
>JAFAYS010000654.1 GCA_019240175.1 Chloroflexota bacterium
TATCGAGAAGGGAGCGATCGATGGCGATGAATCATGACGAGGCGACCCGCTTCAAGCAACAGATCGCGCGCGAGCATCCTAAGCTTACCTTTGATGTGCGCGAGTACCAAGGCGATTGGACAGTGATCGTGATCAATCCGCGCACCAACGAAAGCTTCGGCATCGTCAACCCGAGCGATTGGCAGGAGCGGCTGGCGATGATGCAGGGCATGGTGCCGCCTCAGACCAATCGCTGAGCGCGGGGAAGTAGCGGGAAGGAGACAACCATTGAGCGTTACACTTGAGCAAGATGGCCTGTATATTCTGGCCCATGCGCTGGAAGGATCGAGCTACCTAATCCTTCAGGCGGTTAGCAACGGCGGCGGCTGGAGTCTGATCGAGAATCACGCGACGCCGTTCGGCTCCGAGCAGTTCAAGGCACGCAGCCAGTTTCCAGCGGATCAGATGGTGCGCTTTGCTGTGGCTCCGTCGGGCGCACTGGTGGAGGACGGCGGTGGCGGCACGGCGCAGCAGACCAACTTTACGCTGGCGAATCTGAGCTTGATCGGCTACCTGCGCAACGGCACGTTCGTGCCGACCGAGGAAGGCTTGTAGCTTGCGCCCTGGACCGTCGGCGGCTGATTCGTTTCTCGGCACAACGCTTGCTCACACCGCAAGATGAGATACGAGGAGTGAGATATGGATCAGCAACAGGTACAGCAGCTCGCCCAGCACTTTATCGACGCGCTACATACGCTTGAGCAGGGCAATGTCGAGCATGCAGATCAGCTTGCCGGCATGTATAGCGACGATGCACGCGTGATCAATGCGGCGCTCAAGCTGGCGGGTCAGGAGCGCACCGGCCAGGATGGCGCGCGCCAGTTCTGGACAGAGTATCGCCGCACCTTTGGCGAGGCCTACTCGGAGTTTTATCAGGTCACGGTCAACGAGCAGGCGGCGGGTCTCTTCTGGACGACCAAAGGCACCGGCAACGACGGACAGCCGATGGAATACGACGGCGTGAGTCTGCTGGTCTTCGATGATCAGGGCAAGATCAAGCTTTTCCGTGGCTACTACGATACCCGCGAGCTGAGCCGCGAGGTCGGGGCTAATCCGCAGCCGGGCACCAAGCGGTAATCGCGGGCGGCGGTGGTTATACACAGCGGGACGTCAGGTCTGCCTGACGTCCCGTGTTTGTTGCCGCTTGATCAAACTAGCGAACAGTGGGCATGGCCGCGCGCGCAGCCTCAAGCGTGCGCTCGATCAGCGCATCGTCGTGCTGGACGCACAAGAAGCCGGCCTCGAACTGCGAGGGCGCGAAATACACGCCGTGCTCCAACATCGCGTGGAAGAAGCGACCGTAGCGCTCGGTGTCGCAGAGGCGCTTGGCGTCGGCGTAGCTGTGAACGGGCGCGTCGGCAAAGAAAAAGCCGATCATCGAGCCGATCGCGCCGACCTGAAGCGGCAGATCGTGCTCGGCGGCGATCGCGTGCAAACCCTCCGTCAGCTGCTGGCCGGAGCGCTCAAGCCGTGTGTAGATCGCGGGTGTGAGCCGCTGGAGCGTAGCAATGCCCGCCGCCATCGCCAGCGGATTGCCGGAAAGCGTGCCGGCCTGGTACATCGGGCCGAGCGGCGCGACATGCTCCATGATCTCGCGTCGTCCGCCGTAGGCCGCGCAGGGCAGCCCGCCGCCGACCACTTTGCCCAGACACGTCAGATCCGGCCTGATACCGAAGCGCTCCTGCGCGCCGCCCAGCGCCACGCGAAAGCCGGTCATCACCTCGTCGAAGATCAGCAGCGCGCCGTGTTGCTGCGTTTGATCGCGCAGACTCTGCAAAAAGTCCGGCTGCGGCTGCACCAAGCCCATGTTACCCGCTACCGGCTCCACGATCACCGCCGCGATCCCGTCGCCAACCTCGGCAAAGACCTGCTCAACCGCCGCGACGTCGTTGAACTCGACCGTGATCGTGTCTGCGGTCTGGCCGGTCGTCACGCCGGCGCTGGCGGGCAGTCCCAGGGTAGCCACGCCGGAGCCCGCGTTGGTCAGCAAAAAGTCGGCGTGGCCGTGGTAGCCGCCCGCGAACTTGAGGATCTTCGAGCGGCCCGTGAAGGCGCGTGCCAGCCGCAGCGCGCTCATGGTCGCCTCGGTGCCGGAGTTGACAAAGCGTACCATCTCGATGCTCGGCACGATCGTGCAGACCAGCTGCGCCAGATCGGTTTCGAGCTCGGTGGGCGCGCCGTAGCTGGTGCCTTTCTGCGCCTGCTGCGTGATCGCGGCGATCACGTCGGGATGCGTGTGCCCAAGGATCATCGGACCCCACGACAGGACATAATCGATGTAGCGCTGGCCGTCGATGTCGAAGATGTACGCGCCCTCCGCGCGCTCGACGAAGCGTGGCGTGCCGCCGACCGATTTAAAGGCGCGGACCGGGCTGTTCACACCACCGGGAATATAGCGCTGGGCTGCGGCAAACGCCGCCTCAGATCGTGTTGTATGCATATAGATTCCTACGTATTGCCATTAAGTACAGATGTCGCTGCGTGAGCCACGCATGATAGCACCAGCCCTTACCGCGCGCCAACTTCATGAGCGCAGTTGATCCTGCCGGGAAACGATCGATTGGGTGTTTTTCATAAAACGGCGCCCAATTTAAATGCATTCTTTAATTTTTTGCTGGTACCATGCTCCTACACACCCTGGCAACACCCACCCGTAAAACCAGTTCATCGACCGTTTGAAGGAGTAGGAAGTGGCAAATTACTCAATGCTGAGACACTTGCTGGTTGTCGGCATGCTGCTGGCAACGATCATCACGCTGGCCACGCCGTCGTTCGCCGCTCAAGTCAACGATACCACCAAGTTCTATATCCCGAAGCCGAACCATGGCGCGCTCCGGCAGATGGCCAACCTGGGCTCGGATGGCCGCGACGCCGATGTGAATCTGATTCGTAAGCTGATCAATACGCCGTCGTCGGTCTGGGTCACCAGCGGTACGCCCAAGGAAGCCGAGCAGAAGGTACGGCAGGTTACGCAGCAGGCGGCGGGCAAGCAGACGGTGCCGGTGATCGTGCTGTACAACATTCCGTTCCGCGACTGCGCGCTGTACTCCGCCGGCGGCGCGACGTCGGTCGCCGAGTACAAGGCCTGGATCGACGGCGTTGTGCGTGGCATCGAGAATCGCAGCGCGTATCTGATCCTTGAGCCGGACGGCCTGGGCATCATTCCCTGGTACACCACGCTCGACGGCCAGCTTGAGTGGTGCCAGCCGCAAGAGGTCGACCCGGCGACGGCTGCGACCGAGCGCTTCACGATGATGAATTATGCCGTCGACCAGCTTGGCGCGCTGCCGAACACGCGCATCTATCTTGATGCGACGCACGGCGGCTGGCTGAACGTCGGCGAGATCACGGATCGGCTGTTGAAAGCGGGCGTGCAGAACGCCGACGGCTTCTTCCTCAACGTTTCCAACTATCAGTGGACGCCGAACCTGGTGCAGTACGGCACCTGGGTCTCCTCGTGCATCGCGTATATCACGCAGATCAACGCGAGCGGCTTTGGTGAGTGCGGCAACCAGTATTGGAGTGGCGGACCGGCCAATAACTGGCAGGGTGTGGCGCTCGATCCGATGCTGGTCTGGAGCGACGATGCCGCTACGGCGAACGCCAACACGGCGGGCATCAACTCGCGCTACGCCTCGATCCTGGGCAATGTCGAGCCGACCACGCACTTCGTCGCCGACACCAGCCGCAATGGCCAGGGCCCGTGGACGCCGACGCAGTCCTTCCCCGATCCGCAGACCTGGTGCAATCCACCGGCGCGCGGCCTCGGCATCCGCCCGACGACGGACACCGGCAACGAGCTGGTTGATGCGTTCCTGTGGGTCAAGCTGCCCGGCGAGTCGGACGGCCAGTGCAGCCGTGGTCTCGGCTCCGGCAACAACGTGGTCGATCCGATCTGGGGCCGCGTCGATCCCGCAGCCGGCTCCTGGTTCCCAGAGCAGGCGCTTGAGTTGGCCAAGCTGGCGAATCCGCCGCTGCAATAAGCTTTACCACAAACTACACGTCACTCGACACGGAGCAGGTCAGCCATGGCCTGCTCTTTCTATATCCCTGCGACAAGCTTCCGGTAATCGCAGGCCTTTCTGCGGGCCGCCTGTGGTAGGATTGCAACATCATGTTGCGACCAATCACTCACTGCGCCGGCCTAGGAAGGGACAGCAACGATGCCCCAGCGGAAGCGCCTTTTGATCATTGAACCTGATCCGCGTGTGCGGGCCGCGATGGAGCGCGCGCTGAGCGGATCGAAATATCTGGTCGAGTCTGTTGCCGGCGGCGCGGAAGGGCTGGCCCGGATCGAGACCAAAGCTCCCGATCTGGTGCTGCTCGATCTCCATCTGCCGCAGCGGGAGGGCCTGGACGTGTGCCGGCAGATCCGGCAATGCTGCTCCACGCCGATCATTGTGTTCACGGCTCCTGACAGCGCGATCAATATCGCTGACGCGCTGAGCCTCGGCGCATACGATTTTCTGACCACGCCATTGAACACCGAGGAGCTGCGGGCGCGGGTGCAGCGCGCGCTGGAACATTCGGAATCTGCGCCGTCACGTGTCCTGCGCGCTGGTGGGCTAGAGATCGATCTTCAGCATCAGACGGTCATGCGTAACGGCCAGCTGGTGCCGCTGAGTCGGACTGATTGGGCGCTGCTAGAGTTTTTGGTGCGTCATGCGGGCCAGATCTTGCCGCATCGTATGATCTTGCAGTGGGTCTGGGGCGATGCCTACACCGAGGAGCTGGGCTACCTGCGCTCGTATGTCAAGCGGCTGCGCGATGCCCTGGAAGACGATCCCAAACATCCGCGCTATCTGCAAACCGAGTCGCGGCTGGGCTACCGCTTTGCCGTGCCCGAGTCGCCGCCATCACAGGCCGTGCCGCCAGCCGCTCGCGCCGGCCTGACACCGAAAGCGGCTGCGCTGCTGAATGTGCCAACGCCGCTGACTTCGTTTGTGGGCCGCCAGACAGAAGTCGCCGCGATCAAGGCCCTGCTGCGCCGCTCGGATCTGCGCCTGCTGACGCTGGTCGGGCTGGGTGGTGTGGGCAAAACGCGGCTGGCGCTACAGGTGGCTATGCAGCTCGCGCCTGAATTTGGCGGCGCGGTGTGCTTCGTCGATCTGTCACACATTCGCGCGGCGGCCAGCGTGGTCTCGGCGATCGCGGAAGCGCTGAATGTCAAAGATCGCGGCGACGATGGGCCGCTGGAGCGCGTCAAAGAGGTGCTGCGCGCCAAAGCATATCTGCTGATGCTTGATAATTTTGAGCAGCTGCTGGCGGGCGCTTCGGTGGTGAGCGAGCTGCTGCGCGCGGTTCCCACGCTCAAGATTCTGGTGACGAGCCGCTCGCCGCTGCATCTTTCGGGCGAGCACGAGTTTCCGGTGCCGCCGCTGGCACTTCCCGATCGCGCCGCGCCGCTGGCGCTTGAGGATCTGGCGCAGCTGCCGGTCGTGGCGCTGTTTAGCGAGCGGGCGCAGGCGGTGAGGCCGGATTTTCAACTGACTGCCGAGAACGCCGCTGCTGTAGCCCAGATCTGCATTGAGTTGGACGGCCTGCCGCTGGCGGTTGAGCTGGCTGCCGCGCGTA
>JAFAYS010000702.1 GCA_019240175.1 Chloroflexota bacterium
TGGATCTGGTGCGACGAGCGAACGGCATCCGGCGGATTCAGGCCTTTCCAGCCGCTACGAACGTGCTGTCGCTCTCACCCGACGGTACGCGCGCGGTGGTGCTGCTGCTTGATGCTCCGCCGATCGATTATGAGACGGCGACGAGTGAGTCCTTGCCTGTTTCAGTGGTGGATGTCCGCACGGGGGCCGTGATTCAAACACTGGACCAACGACTACAGTGGTTATCCTTTGAAGACGAGGTTGCTATATCACGCGACGGTAAGCTTGTGGCGATCGATAACGGTGCCGACATTCGCGTCTGGCAGGTGGACGATGGCAAGCTGATCGCGCAGCTGCCACCGGAAGCCGGGAGCGGGGAGCGGATGCAATTTAGCCCGGATGCCTCGCTGCTGGCGGTGATTGGCGGCGAGAAAGAGGCCGTGCAGCTGTGGTCGCTGCGGGATGGCTCGCTGGTACACACACTGGGAGCGAATGCGCAATCTGGAGACTATTACGACATCGCCTTTGCGCCAGATGGGCAGCTGATCGCGCTGGGTGACAGCGACGCCATTACGATCTGGCGCGTCGCGGATGGCACACTTCAGCGTACTATGAAGTCGAAAATATGGATCGCCTACCTTACTCCTTCGCTGGCGTTCTCGCCCGATGGTAACCTGCTGGTTGTTGGTGGCTGGGCGTACGACGAGCCCACGGTGGCGGAGGTGTGGCGTGTCGGCGATGGTACATTGCTGCACACCCTCCGCGATGATCAGTCGGATACCGCCGAGAGTTCTCGGGACTCTGTGGTAGCTTTCTCTGCGGATGGCGCTCGACTGATGACCACGACACGGCGCACGACGGGCGACGGCTACACCCATATGGCGCTCATATGGAATGTTCAGGACGGACGGCTGATCCGGCGCATCGATTCGGTACCCGGCGTCGCAGGGCTGCGCTATGCGCCGAACGAAGCCGAGTTTCTGGTGAGTCGTGGGCCGGATATCTTTGCGCTCCCAGCGGACTAGTCGGCGAGGAACTACAAGAGCGCTCCCCGCGTCTACGTCCAGAACAAGGAGCGCTACTCATGCATAAAATCCGCCTGGTTGGTCTTTTGCTGCTGTCGGTCTACTTGCTGGCGGCCTGTGGTCTGCCAAAGGCACTCACCACCGAGCAGGTCGTCGGTTCGATTCCAAATGATACACCCGCGTCTGAAGTCATCGACGCGCCGGACAACGCGACCGTCAATCAGCCGATCAAGCTCACGATCAACACGTACGGCAGCTCAAGCTGCACCACGCCCGACGGTACGCAGGTTGAGGTCAACGGCCTGACCGCCACGATCACGCCCCTCGATCGCGTCCCGCGCCCCGACAGTAATGTCGCCTGCACCGCCGATCTGGCCGCGCGGCCTCATTCCGTTGAGGTGACCTTTGCCGAAGCAGGCGACGCGGTGATCCGCGTGATCGGCGCGGGCGGTGAGGGCGTGCAGACGATCAAGGAGCAGCGCATCACCGTCACCCAGTAAACACCCGCACTACAGCGGCGCGGTCTCGCTGATCGTCGTGGTGATGCCGTGCTGCTTAGCCGCCTCAAAGAACGGTATGGCCGGCACCGCGACCTCGGGCGGCAGCACGCCGCGCATCTCGATCGCGCCGCTGGCCAGCCACTGCGCCACAATCGAGGGCGCGACGCCGGTCAGCACATTCCCGCCGCTGGCCTTCCACTCGGGCCGCGCCCACGACTCCACATCCACGCGCACGATCATCGGCTGACCATCGCGCGTGCCCTTGACCTCGGCGACCATGTCTTTGTAGCCGGCGGGCTGCTTGGGCGCGGGCGCGGGTCGCTGTGCCAGCACCGCCAGCAGCGCATCACGCGGCGCGACTCGCCCACCGCGCATCTCGATCGGCTCGGTGGCGGCAAAGCCTAGCTCGCACAAAAACGCGATCTTGCGCAGCATGGCCTCGGGATAGCCGAAGAAGTTGATTTTGAAAAAAACCTCTTGCACGCCTTTGTCGCGAAACGAGATCGGCAGCGTGGCGACTTCGGAGTGCAGCGAGTGGTGGTTGGCGACGTAGCCCAGCGGCTCGCGATACGCGTAGTGCTCAAGCTCGCTGAGCGGCGCGACTTCCTGCCAATCCCCGTCGCGAAACACGATCGGATTTTTGCTGACCTCGTCCAGGATCGTCTGGATCGAGTAGCCCCAGGTCAGCGGATCGTCGGGGTTGATGTGCGGGTTGTGAATGCCGTCGTAGATGCGAATATACTCGACGGTTTCCAGCCGATCGCAGGCCAGCCGCGCTTGAAGGTTGGTCACGCCCGGCGCGCTGCCCATGCCCAGCACGGCGGTGATGCCGGCTTCCTTGAAGGCCGCGTCGAGCTCAAGCTGCTTGCGGGTGGTATGAAACAAACCACCGAGATCCAGGTAGTGCGTGCGTGCGGCCAGACAGGCGCGCATGATCGGCAGGTTGAAATAATATACACTGGCGTTGAGACAGGCATCCGCGCCGCGCAGCACTGCGGCGAGCGCCGTCTCGTCGGTGGCGTCTACCGTGGCAATGCTCAGCCTGTCGCTGCCGATCTCGCTGATCAGCTGCTCGCCCGCCTGCCGGTTGAGATCGGCGATCACGATCTCGTCGACCTGCCGTCCTTCGACGAGGTGGCGCAGCGCGATTCGGCCCATCAATCCCGCGCCGCCCACAACCACAATCCGCATAACATCTACTCCAAGCTACAAAACGAACGGTAGATCGCATTTTCTCGGCACGAATTGTGCGCCGATCAGTACGTAGAACAGCTAAACAAGGAACAAAGAACAAAGTATCGGAACTACTGTGTCATGGTTGTTCTCTGTTCTCTGTTCTTACAGGAGGAAACCATATGCCACTGTATTCGGACTATGAGCGCATCCGCTACGACGATCCCAGCCTACAGGCCGAGTTTCAGCGCTTGGTCCAGGAGGTTGCCGCCGCTGAGCGTGCCCGCGCGCCGATCCAGGAGCAGCACCGCCGCGCTGAGAGCGACATGGATACCGGCGTCGCCTCCGAGTCGGATTTTCGCTCGGTCGATCGGCAGTATATCCAGGCTAACAACACGATCGCGGCAGCCAAGAAAAAAGTCGATGAGTTTCTCGGTCGCTTCAAGAATTTCCGCGTCGATTAGAACCGGCCAACAGTGCGCCGGGCTACGATATGAGTCGTAGCCCGGCGCATTTTGTTAGTTAGCAGCGTGCACGATCGCCGTCTCGCTCTTACCGACAGCTGTGGCCGCCAGCTTTGGCACGGCGGTCAGCGACGGCGCGAGCTTTGGGATCGAGCCGACATGTTGGCCCATCAGGTGCAGCACCTCAGCCACGACGTTCACCACTTCGTCGATGTCTTCGCGGGGTATCGTCAGCGGGGGCGAGAGCTGAATCACCGGATCAAGCCGATCGTCGGCGCGGCAGATCACGCCCCGCCGCTTCAGCTGATCGCTGAGCCAGCCCATCAGCCGCTCTTCTTGCAGCGGCTCCTTGCTCTGTCGATCGCGCACCAGCTCCAGCGCCACGAACAAACCCATGCCGCGAATGTCGCCGACGTTGGGATGTGTGTCCAGCGCCAGATGCAGCTGTTGCATCAGGTAGTTGCCCATCTCGTGCGACCGCCCGTTCAAGCCCTCTCGCTCGATGATCGCGAGGTTGGCGTTAGCCGCCGCCGCCGCGACCGGATGACCGCCAAAGGTCAGGCCGTGCATCAGCTTGTCGCTCTCGTCGCCGCCGAAAACATCCGCGATCTCTTTGCGCGCCAGCGCCGCGCCCATCGGCATGTAGCCCGAGGTCAGGCCCTTGGCGACGGTGATGATGTCGGGCTCGACGCCAAAGACTTCGCTGCCGAACCACGCGCCGATGCGGCCAAACGCGGTGATCACCTCGTCCATGATCATTAGGATGCCGTAGCGATCGCAGATTTCGCGCACGTTGCGATAGTAGTCGGGCGGTGGCACGATCGCGCCGCCGGAGTTTTGCACCGGCTCCATGATGATCGCCGCGATCGTCTCCGGGCCTTCAAACTCGATCAGCGCCTCGATCTCGTCGGTGCAGCCGCGGGTACAGGCCGTGGCAAGCTGGCAGGCGTTGCATCGGTAGCGATATGGGATCGACACGTGGCGAGCGCCCGGCACCAGCGGCGCGAATTGATTGCGTACGCCCGGCAGACCGTTGACCGAGAGCGCGCCCATGGTCGTGCCGTGGTAGGCGTAGCGACGCGAGATCGTTTTGGTGCGGTTGGCAAAGCCGAGCTTGCGCTGGTACTGCTTGGCGATCTTCAGCGCCGATTCGACGGCCTCAGAGCCGCCCGAGGTGAAAAAAACGCGCGGGCTGCTGCCGAGTGGCGCAAGCTCTGCCAGTCTGGCGGCTAGCTCGACGGCGGGAAGATTGGGAAACGAGAAGGGGGAAACGTAGGCGATCTGCTGGATCTGGGCGCAGACGGCGTCGGCGATCTCCTGCCGTCCATAGCCGGCGTTGACACAGAAGAGGCCGGCCAGGGCATCGATGTACTCACGACCGTTTTGGTCCCAAATGCGGGCGTTGTCGCCACGCACGATCACGGTTTGGTTGGCGGCGTCTTGCAGCTGGTCCATCTGGTAAAAATGGAGCCAGGTATTCTCGGCGATCGCTGAGTGGGTCGCCGGTGGCATGGTACTCATATAATCTCACAGTCTCATCCCGTGCTCCACGACCGACAGCGATACACGTGTCGTTTTGTACCACAAAGCAGATCGGGCCACGCGGCGCGATCAGAAGCTGCTTGTGTTTGTACTGTGTCAGGCGCAGAAGCGCCCGTGTCTCCGTGGGAGATGAGTTAAGACGACGTTGGTTGAAACTCGATCCGTTGTAACCGTTCCATTAAGCTCCGTCGCGCTCGGCACGCTGCCGCGCGTCTCTTCGCTGCTTGTTAGGGCCCTTGACGCGATCTCCTTTGTTTGCCGCCTTTGCTGTGTTTGAGGAACCAGCCGCCAGAAGGCTGTACTAGCGTGGCTCCTGGGAACTTACCCCCGGAGGGGCAGGGAAGAATGGTTGACACGCATCGTCGCGTGGAACCGGGCGTCACCTCCGTCCCAGGCCTGGGTAACTACCCCTGTCTTGGACAGCGCAGGTTGGCGCTGCTTCTGCCGCAGAATGCATATACAGGGCATTCTTGACGTGTTGTCGTGGGAGCGGGTTCGTGGCTCCCTGCGCCGCTGGCGCAACGTGGCGCGGCGGGTGTACGGTGCTAGCTGTTGATACATCCGGTGGGGGGCCAACCCCCCGCGATGCAACCTGCTAGCCTATACCAAAGGCAGAATATCTACCCTTAATTGCTTGTATGACCGACGCGGGGTTTCAACGTGTATGGGTCACTTCCAGCAAGAACGACGCCATAAACGTGGCTGTGAAATCGGTCGGTTGATTCATCATACCACAGGTTTCAAGCCTCTGACAGCCCTCAACATAACGGGAGATTGCGCAGATTGACAGCAGCGCTCTAGATGTTTATAGTAGTCAAAACCCCCCAGCGTCGCGACGACCGTGCTCGCCGCGTGTCCACCTATTCCACCACCTACTCTCCACAAAGGAGCCAAGTATGCGCTCGTTCGGTCGTGTTCGCCTGCTCTCGATCCTAGTGCTGGGCTTGATGCTGATCAGCTTTAGCCAGACCGCGTTTGCGGCGGCCTACGCAAGATTTACTGCTAACGGCAGCTCAGCGGCGACAGTTACTGCTTTATCGTCTTCTGTGCGTTTCGATGCGTCGAGCAGCACGCCAGCTGGCACAACCTACTACTGGGATTTTGGCGACGGCAGTACGCTGACGACAACCAATGCTGTTACCTATCACACATTTGCGCAGTACCAGTATGTCACGGAGTATTATCCCGTCAAGCTGACGGTGTACGATGGCGGTGCTTCAAGCACGCGTACCGTTTTGATCGAGATGATGTGCAGTGCCTACCGGCCTGGCGGCCCAGCCTGCCGGATATAGCTGCTGACCCAGGGATAAACATGAGTCATCCCGAACTTAAGGAATGACAAACACACGAGACCTCCAGATGTAGAATGTGGTTACCACGCCCATTCGCATCTGGAGGTCTCGTATGATTCCGGATTATGACACTGTCCCTGCGGCTGTGCAAGCGGATGACTCCCT
>JAFAYS010000757.1 GCA_019240175.1 Chloroflexota bacterium
ATAGCCCATATCGTGCCCCCGAACGGCGACGAATCGATTGAGGATGAGCTGCGCCGCGCTGTCGAGCAGGGTGAGCTGTTCCTGCAATATCAGCCCAAGCTGCACCTGCGGCGGCAGGAGATCACAAGCATCGAGGCGCTGATTCGCTGGCACCATCCGCGTCGCGGACTGGTGCTGCCGAACGATTTCATCCCCGCAGCCGAGCGGTGCGGCGCGATTGGGCGGATGACCTTGTGGACATTACGCCAGGTGATTGTCGACCAGCGCACGCTGACTCGCAATGGCCACGAGTTGCCAATTTTCATCAACATCGCCGGCGCACTCCTGTCGGACGTGCGCTTTGTTGAGGCCGCCATCGGGCTGGTTCAGGAAAGCGGCGCGCGTGTCGGGTTCGAGATTACCGAGACCTCCGTCATTCGCGAGCCTGAGCTCGCCATCCGGCACCTGCAGCGATTCGCCGCGATCGGCGTCGTGATCACGATCGACGACTACGGGGCGGGTCTCTCGAGCCTGGCCTATCTCAAGCAGCTGCCGGCGCGCGAGCTGAAGATCGACAAGCTGTTCGTGACGCAGCTGTCGAGCTCGCATCGCGATCCGCTCATTGTCCGGTCCACGATCGATCTGGCGCATGCGCTGGAGATGGAAGTGGTAGCCGAAGGCGTGGAGACGCCGACCTCTTTGGCGCTGCTCTCGGTGATGGGCTGCGACATGGTGCAGGGCTTCCTGATCAGCCGACCCTTGGCGCTCGAAGCACTGCTGGCCTATTTGCGCGAGGAGCGCCATCGTGGGTTGGTCGAGAGCGCGCGGTCTCCCCTCGAACGGCTGACGGCGGTGCGGGCGCGGGCGTGAGACTGCGGCTTGCCTGGTGCTGGCGGCTCGCGGCCTTTCTAGCGATTACGGGGGCGCAGCCCGTCGCAGCCAGTCCATCGCCTCAGCAGGCGCGCTTCGACGCGGCCGTTGAGGTCGCGAAAAGCGCGATGCTGGTCGATCCGGATCAGGTCATCGTCAAGACCCGACAGGCTCAGCCGATCCTGGAGACGTTACCTGACGCGAGGTCGCGCGCTGTAGGCACGGCCACGCTGCTTTGGCTTCAGGCCGAGGCTCTCGCCCGGCTCGACGATTTTGAGCACGCCGCTCCGCTTGCCGAACGTGCGCTGGCGCTGGCGCGAAAATCCGCGCCGGCTTCCGTGCTGGAAGCCAACATCCTGCTGACGCGCGGAAGCATCGACGGCAAACAGCTGCGCGTCGCCGACGCTCTCACGAACTTGCAGAACGCCCATCGTCTGTTTCGGTCATTGGGCAATTCGCGCAGCGAAGCCGTGTCGTTGGTGTATTTGGCGGACCTCTATAACGATGCCAATGACTACAGCACTGCGCTGCGCTATTTCAGCGAGGCTCTGGAAACCTATCAAGCCGATCCGGGGCTTGCCCAATCCATCTATAACAACAGAGCCATAGTCTATCAGGAGCTTGGCCGCTTTCAGCAGGCGGATGACGATTTCAATCACGCGCTAAACCTCATTCGCAAGCTGAAAAGAGCATCGTTGGAAGCGCACACATTGCGGAACATCGCCAGAAACGCCCTTCTCGCCGGTAAGCTAGCGAAGGCTGACCGGGCGATCGCCGCCGCCCGCGCCTTGCCGCGCCAGCTTAACGACGACGCTGCTCAACTCGCGGCCGTCGCGGCGCAGGCGGCGTTGCAGCACGGCAGACCGCAGGATGCCGGCAAGCTCATCGAGGAGGCGTTTGCCGGCATCGATCTGACCAAGACCGACCTGCCATTCCGCTCCGCTCACGGGATCGCCATCGATGTCTATCGAGCGCTCGGTCGCCCGGACAGGGCGCTGGCGCACCTTGAAGCCGTGAAGCGTCTCGATGACGAGTCGACCAAGCTCGCGATCCAGACAAGCACCGCGCTGATGGCGGCGCGGTTTGATTCGGCGAACCAGGAGGCAAAGATCGCACGGCTGCGGGACGCGGCCCGCCTGCGCGAGGCGCGGGATGCGTTGCAGCGCGCTCATACCGAACGGCTGATCTGGCTCGGCGGCGCGGGCGCCGCGTCGTTGCTGATCCTGGGACTTCTCGCCAGCCAGCGTGCGATCCGGCGCAGCCGCGACCAGGTGCGAGCCGCCAACGCAGACCTTGCGGTCACCAACACCGCGCTCGGCAAGGCGTTGGCGGCCAAGACCGAGTTCCTGGCCACCACCAGCCACGAAATCCGCACGCCGCTGAACGGCATTCTCGGCATGACCCAGGTAATGCTGACGGACCGAAGCCTCTCGCCGCCGACGCGCGATCGCCTGACGGTGGTTCAGGGCGCGGGCCTGACCATGCGCGCGCTGGTCGACGATATCCTGGACGTCGCCAAGATGGAGACGGGCAACCTGACGGTCGAGCATGCGCCTTTCGACCTCAAAGCGATTCTCAGCGAAGCGTCCCGGATGTGGGAGGAGCAAGCGCGCGGCAAGGGACTTGCCTTTACGGTCGATCTCGATCGCTGCCCCGGGCGGGTTGAGGGCGACGCCGCGCGCGTGCGGCAGATCGCATTCAACCTCTTGTCCAACGCCGTAAAGTTCACCGCCTGTGGATCGGTAACCCTATCCGCCGAACCGGCGGGTGAAGCTGTTCGCATCGCCGTCGCGGA
>JAFAYS010000789.1 GCA_019240175.1 Chloroflexota bacterium
CCAGGGCACGCCGGAGCAGCTGATCGTGATGACCACCGTCAAGCCAAAATAACCCGCTGACTGCAAGGGAGCGATCTCCACGCGTAGATCGCTCCCTTGCTATATCGCCGTTACATGGAGTTGCCCCCGACTTCGTGCAATGGCAGCGCGAAGGAGTGCGACGATGCGATTTATCCTCCGGCGATTAGGATTTTATCTTCTGGCTGCGTGGGCCTCGCTCACGATCAACTTTTTTCTCCCGCGTTTGATCCCTGGCGATCCGGCCTCGACGATTATCGCCAGCTCGCGCGGTCAGATGCGTCCCGAGCAGATTAACCAACTTAAAGAAGCGCTGGGCATTAGCGACGCGCCGATCATTCAGCAGTACTTCACCTATCTTTCGCATGTGCTGCGCGGCGATTTTGGCATCTCGTTCTCGGCGTTTCCGTCGCCGGTGACGACCGTGATCAGCACGGGCCTGATCTGGACGCTGCTGCTGGGCGGCGCGGCCCTGATCATCAGCTTTCTGCTCGGCAATCTGATCGGCGTTGTCGCTTCCTGGCGACGCGGCGGACTGCTGGATACCACCTTGCCGCCGCTGTTGGTCTTGATCGGAGCGTTCCCGCCATTTTTCCTGGCGCTTATGGCGCTTTTCTTCCTGGGCCTAAACATGGGCTGGTTCCCGCTGCGCCACGCCTATGACGATGGCGTCGCGCCGGGCTGGACTTTTACCTTTGTGGCCAGCGTGGCAGAGCATCTGCTGCTGCCGGCGATCACGATTGTGCTTGTATCCATCGGTGGATGGGTGCTCGGTATGCGAAATACCATGATTGGCGTGCTGGCCGAAGACTATATTACAATGGCGGAAGCCAAGGGTCTCTCGCAGCGCGAAGTTATGTTTAAATATGCGGCCCGTAATGCGCTTTTGCCCAGCGTGACGGCGTTTGGTATGGCGCTTGGCTTTGTGCTCAGCGGACAAATCTTGATTGAAACGATCTTCTCGTATCCGGGATTAGGCTATCTGCTTGTCAAATCTGTCACTAGTCTCGACTACCCACTCATGCAAGGGCTGTTTCTCATGATCACGTTCGCGGTGCTGGCCGCCAACTTCATCGTCGATGTGGTGTACACGCGGCTCGATCCGCGCGTGCGAACAGGTTAGGGGAGGATCGCTATGCAAGCTCAAGATCAACCGATCGAAATTCAGGCGACCCCTGCTGGTCAAGTCACGCCGGTTCCCGCGACCCTGCCGCCGGGCCGCCAGCGCTGGGCCTGGGTTGGACAGCTGCTACGTAACAAGAAAGCTATGCTAGGTGGCGGCATTGTGCTCTTCTTTATTCTGATCGCGGTCTTCGCGCCAGTGGTTGCGCCGGGCGACCCGACCGATTTCGTGGATCGCCCGCACCTGGCACCCTCGCGCGAATACTGGTTCGGCACCGAAGGCCAGGGCAAGGACGTCTTCGCGCAGACGGTGTGGGGCGCGCGCGTTTCGCTGACGATCGGCTTTGCCACGGGCATCGTCACGACGATCGTGGGCATAGTGATCGGCATGACGGCGGGCTACTTCCGTGGCCGCGTCGACGATGTGCTGTCGCTACTGATGAATCTGTTTCTGGTGATTCCAGGTCTGCCGCTGCTGGTGGTGATCGCCGCGTATCTGCGGCCCGGAACCACGACGATTATTCTGGCGCTGGCCTTTACCGGCTGGGCCTGGGGCGCTCGTGTGCTGCGCGCGCAAACGCTGTCGCTGCGTGAGAAAGATTTTGTTTCGGCGGCGATCGTGAGCGGCGAGAGCAACTTTCGGATTATCTTCCGCGAGATTTTGCCCAACATGGCGTCGATTATTGTCGGCGGCATGATCGGCTCGGTCACCTACGCGATCGGCGCTGCGACCGCGCTAAGCTTTATCGGCCTGGGCAACGTCAGCGATGTTACCTGGGGCACAAACCTGTACTGGGCGCAAAATAACGCGGGCCTGCTCGTCGGCGCGTGGTGGACGTTCATTCCTTCGGGCATGTGCGTGGCGCTGGTAGCGTTCGGCCTTTCCTTGATCAACTACGCGATGGACGAAGTGACCAATCCGCGCCTTCGCGCCGAAAGGGATCTCAGCAATGTACTCAAAGACCGAAAGCTCCGCGACATTCACGCGACCCCAGTCGTCCGGCGCGCACACTAAGAGCGGCGATCAGCAGACGCTGCTGGGTGTTCGCGATCTGTATGTCGAGTATGTGACCGCGCGCGGGCCGGTACGTGCAGTGGACGGCGTGTCGTTCTCGATCGCGCCGGGCGAAGTGTTTGGCCTGGCAGGCGAGTCCGGCTGCGGCAAGTCCACGATCGCCCACGCGATCATGCGCGTGCTGCGGCCACCGGCGATGATCACCGGCGGCAATGTGCTCTTCAACGGCGACGATGTGCTCGACATGACCCACGAGGAGCTTGAAGACTTCCGCTGGCGTGACGTGTCGATGGTTTTCCAGAGCGCTATGAACTCGCTCAATCCCGTGATGAAGGTCGGCGACCAGATCTCGGATGTGCTGATCAAGCATAACAAGCAGACGCAAAAAGAAGCGCGCGATCGCGCGGCGGATCTGCTGGATGTCGTCGGCATCGACCGGCGGCGGCTGGACTCGTATCCACATGAGCTGTCGGGCGGCATGCGGCAGCGCGCCGTGATCGCGATCGCGCTGGCGCTCAATCCGTCGCTGATGATCATGGACGAGCCGACGACCGCGCTGGATGTGGTGGTGCAGAAAGACATTATGCAGCAGATCGAGCAGCTCAAACAGGCGATGGGCTTTTCGATCCTGTTCATCACGCACGATATGTCGTTGATGGTCGAGTTTTCCGACCGCATCGGCATTATGTACGCGGGCGAGATCGTGGAGCTGGCGCCGGCTAAAGAGCTGTTTAATAATCCGCTGCATCCGTACACGCAGGGCTTGATCAACTCATTCCCGCCGCTGACAGGGCCCAAGCAGAAGCTGACTGGCATTCCGGGCTCGCCGCCGAACTTGATCGAGCCGCCGACCGGCTGCCGCTTCCATCCGCGCTGCACCAAGTGCCAGCCGATCGAGACGCAGGTCAAGCCCAAGCTGCGCGAAGTCAAGCCGGATCACTGGGTTGCCTACCATGCTGGAATGCCAATGCCGGAGGGTGTTGCGCTGTAGTGAACGAAAGAACAAAAGAACGAAAGAACAAAAGAACAAAGAAGCAAAAAGACCGCTTGTTCCCTTGTTCCTTTGTTCCCTTGTTCCAGTCTCTTTGGTTCTTCGAGAGGAAACCATGACACAAGCTGGCATCACAATTGAGCGACGCGATCTCGGCGTGCAGGGCGAAACCGTGCTCGAAGTGCGCAACCTGACCAAGCACTTTCCAGTGGGAACGCTGTTCAGTCCTAAGAAAGTTCACGCGCTCAACGACGTATCGTTCTCGATCCAGCGGGGCCAGGTGATCGCGCTGGTGGGCGAGTCCGGCAGCGGTAAGTCCACGACAGCGCGGTTGATCGCTCGGTTGATGCCGCCGACGCAGGGCGAGATTCTGTTCAAAGGCCGCGATGTGCTGAAGAGCGAGCCGCGCAAAGCTTCGCTGGGCTACCGCAACGATGTGCAGATGATCTTTCAAGATCCGTTCGGCTCACTCAATCCGGTGCATACGATCGGCTATCACATCGAGCGTCCGCTGACGATCCATAAGCAGGTCCAGGGCAGCAAAGCCTTGCGCGATCGCGTGCATGAGCTGCTGGCGACGGTGGGCCTGACACCGCCCGCCGAGGTCGCGCAGAAGTATCCGTATCAGCTGTCGGGCGGCCAGCGGCAGCGCGTGGCGATCGCCAGGGCGCTGGCAGTCGATCCCGAGATTATTCTGGCCGACGAGCCGATCTCGATGCTCGACGTGTCGATCCGCATGGGCGTGCTCAATCTGATGGAGCGGCTGAAAGAAGAGCGCGGCATCGGCTTTCTGTACATCACGCACGATATCGCCAGCGCGCGCTACATCGGCGACAAAACGATGGTGATGTATGCCGGCCACGTGGTCGAAGGTGCCGAAAGCGGCGAGCTGATGCACAATCCGGCGCATCCGTACACGCGGCTGCTGCTGGCAGCGGTGCCGAATCCGCAGGCCGGTCTGAGCGTGCGTACGATCCAGGCGCGCGGCGAAATCCCCTCGCTGATCGATCCGCCGCCGGGCTGCCCGTTTGCGCCGCGCTGCCCCAAGGTGATGGATGTTTGCCGGCAGTCCATGCCGGGCCGCGAAGAGGTCGCCAAGGATCATTGGGTGCGCTGCCATCTGTATGGTCCGGGCGAGACCGCGCCTGTGCCGAAGATGGTGCCGGCCTAGCAAAAAACCAGCCGATGTTGACACTGTTGAACAGTGGATGAGGGTATCGGGCGATCCGATACCCTCATTCGTTTGTCTAGCCGCCGACGTGGCCTTTTTCTTCAAAGCTGCGCAGCTGCGGCAGCGGCTTGCCGGACTCAA
>JAFAYS010000838.1 GCA_019240175.1 Chloroflexota bacterium
CTTTGTTCGGCACAAACGATACCACATGCGGGCTGTCGTTGAAGGATCGCGTGGTCTCGTTCCATAGCTGCTCGACATAAAACTTGCTGAGATTGCGCTCGGCGGTCGCGGCGTAGCGCTGCCAGTCGTCGTGTCCCGCCTGGCGCAGAGCCAATGCCAGCAGCAGCAAGCCGACATCGCAGGCGGCCTCGTGGGGCGTGCCCGCCGTGGCAGGGTTGATCTCAAACGCTGAGGCTGGATAGTGACCGTTGGGCAGCTGTCCATGCACCAGATCGTCGCCGGCGCGCTGGGCCTGTACCAGCCATCGATCGTCGCCGGTGCGCTGCCAGAGCAATACATAGCCCGCGATGATGCCCTCGTAGCGCCAGTCGAGCGCCGCGCCGGTGTGAATCAGGCTTTGCTGCCACCAGTGCGCGACAGGACCGCCGAAGCCGTCGGGACTGCGCATGGTCTCAAGCCAGGCAGCCAGCATCGCCACAGCGCGATCGATCTCGGTTGGAGCGGTGATTTGAAGCATGACGCGAAGAACCTAGAACCAACGAAAGAACCTAGAACCCAGAACCTAGAACCTAGAATCGAATGAACAAAGTAACAAAAGAACAAACAGGCTCCGATCCTTCCCCTCGCCTGCCGCAGCGGGAGAGGGGGAATCGCGTTAGCGATGGGGTGAGGGCCACGAAAGGAACAAAAGAACGAAGGAACAAGGGAACAAAACCAAGCCGTATCATTTGTTCACTTGTTCGTTTGTTCCTTTGTTTGCCCGCAGGGCTATTTCCTTCCCACCAGCAGACCAACCGTCGCCAGCGCCGCCAGCGGCCCCTGCGCGCGGTAGCGCAGCCGCGCCGCGAAATGCAGCCGGTCGCCGATCTCGGGTCGGCCAAGCCGCGCCGCCTGATGACTGATCTGGCTTAGTGCGATCGATGCGGCGCTGTGAATGCCATGCCGTGACTCGATGCTGAGTCCGGCGTCGCGCATGGCTCGGCGCAGCTGATTGACACCAGTGAGCTGCATGCCCAGCGGCGCTCCGCCCCACGTCCGGCGCTCGGGCACCAGCCGGGCCAGCGGCTGCGAAGCGATCACCACCAGCGGCGATCCGGTGGACAGCTGATCGGCACAATCCTTCAGCTCCACGCGCCAGGACGCAGCCAGCGGCTCGATCCACAGCACGCCATACGCGATCGAGGCGGACGCTTGGGCAAAGCGCTGGCTCACCTCGGGATCAAGCTCGGCCACGTTGCAGCGAATCAGTGGTGTGGCGTGCGGAGCAAACAGCGTGCGGGCGGCATCCAGCGCGTAGCGGTAGTCTAGCGGAGCCAGCGCCACCATCGGCAGCGCGCCGATCATCGCTGGCCTCGCGCGTAGGCCGGCGTGGTCCGCTTGGCCTCGCTCAGCACCTGCTGGTAGATCGCTTCGAGGCGCGCGCCAATCTGCGGCCAGTCGTAGAGCGATTCGACCTTGGCCCGGCCAGCCTGGCCCATGGTTTGGCTGCGCTCGCCGTCGGTGAGGATCTGATTCAGCGCTTGAGCCAGCGCCGCTGGATCGTTGGGCTCGACCAGCAGCCCGTCGCGATCCTGGCTGACAACCGTGCGCACGCCCGGCAGATTCGTCGCGATCACAGGCCGCGCGCTAGCCAGCGACTCGACCAGCACCAGGCCAAAGGCCTCGCCCATGGTCACCGAGGGCAGCACCGTCACGTCGGCCAGCCGGTAGTAGCGCGGCAGATCGGCGTCGGAGACACGCCCCGCGAAGCGCACACGATCGCTGAGGCCAAGCGTGGCCGCCGTCGCCTGATAGCTGGCACGCAGATCGCCGTCGCCGACGATCACGCCTTTGATCTCGGGCGGCAGCTGCGCCAGCGCTCGGAGAAAAACCTCGACGCCTTTGAAATAGTGCGCGCGGTCCAGCCCTGCCACCAGCAGCGCCACGTGATCCTCGGCGCTCAGCTGGTGCTGCGATCGTAGCTCGGCGTCGGTCGGGCCAGGCGTGAAGGCCGTCGTGTCCACGCCATTGGGCAGCTCGCCAATCTGGCCCTCGCGACCACGCAGCAAAGGCCGCACATACGAGGCGTTGCCGTAATCGCGCGAGGTGAAGAGCAGCCGGGCCGCCGCACGCAGCGTGAGCCGGCCTGCCGTCAGGCGCAGCGTGCGCTCGATCACGGCCATCAGGCCATGCAGCAGCACATCTTGGTGATAGGTGATCACCAGTGGCGTGTGGCTGAGTCGCGCCGCCAGCGTGGTGATCTCGCCGCCGAAAAACGGATAGTGCAGATGAATCACGTCGAAGCCGCGCAGCGCCGTAAGCAAGCCAGGCAGAATCGGCGCGTTGCCGACCCGCAGCAGTGGCCGCAGCCGGTGGATCGTGATGTTGTCGCGCCTTTCGTCGCCGGACGCGCCGCCGATCGCCGCCGTGAACACA
>JAFAYS010001035.1 GCA_019240175.1 Chloroflexota bacterium
TGCAGGCGATCCAGTTCGGCAGCTTCACGCTTCAGTCGGGTGTGCAATCGCCAATCTACGTCGATCTGCGGCTGCTGGTCAGCAATCCCGAGGCGCTGGCACTGGCCGCGAGCGCGTACGGCAATCTGCTCAACGAGCTGGCCTTCGACCGGCTGGCGGCGATCCCCTACGCCGGGCTGCCGCTCGGCACTGCCGTGGCGCTGCAAACCCGCTCACCGCTGATCTACCCGCGCAAAGAGGCCAAAGCGTACGGCACCAAGCGCGCGATCGAAGGGCGCTACCATCCGGGCGAGACCGTGGTGATGCTCGACGATCTGATCTCAAACGGCGACAGCAAGCTAGAGGCGGTCAAGCCGCTCCAGAGCGCCGGTCTGGAAGTCAACGATATCGTGGTGCTGATCGATCGTGAGGGCGGCGGGCGCGAAGAGCTCGAAGGGCGCGGCTTCAACGTTCACAGCGTCTTCAAGCTGCGCGATCTGCTGGATATTCTGGTGCAGCACGAGCGCATCACCTTGGAACAGCGCGGGCAGGTCGAGACCTTCTTGCAGGAGCAGACCGCGTAATAAGCCACTCACAACCAACTGTTTGCCGAGAGACTCAGCCGCGCTGGGTCTCTTTTGATTCAGAGCGAGCCGCCAGGTTGTTGGACCGATTTTTGCTTTGCAAAGCCATATGAGCGTTGCAAAAACACAATCACAGGGCATGTGGTCGCGCGAGTTCGACGACCTGATCCGCGGCGTGTCGGGCGGCTTCTTGTTCGGCATCCCGCTGCTGTACACCATGGAAGTCTGGTGGCTGGGCTCCGTCGTGCAGCCGCAGCGCATGATCGTTGCGCTGGTGACCACCTTTGTGGTGGTCCTGCTGCTGAATCGCATGGCCGGCTTTCGCCACTCGGACGACGTCTCGTTGATCGACGCGGCGATGGATAGCGTCGAGGCGCTGGCGATCGGGCTGGTTTGCGTGGCGCTGATGCTGCTTTTGCTGGGCGAGATCACTTCCGACACGCCGCTCGACGAGAACCTGGGCAAGATTATCTTCGAGAGCGTGCCGTTCACGATCGGTGTGGCGCTGGCCAACCAGTTCTTGTATCGCGGCGGCGCTCAGTCAGATCAGAGCGATCAATCGGATCGAGCCGACGAGCAAGCAGGCCAGCCAGACGACGCGCGCAATCAGGAGCGTGAGCAAGCGGAGCCCAAACAGCAGGATCAGCTGCGCGGCACCCTCTCCGACATCGGCGCGACGCTGGTGGGAGCAACAATCATCGCATTCAGCATCGCACCTACCGACGAGATTCCAATGCTGGCGGCGGCAACCTCGCCGCTGTGGCTGCTATTGATCATCGGCGCGTCACTGCTGATCTCGTACGGTATTGTCTTTGAGGCCAACTTTGCGGATCAGCAGCAGCGCAGACAGCAGCAGGGCATCTTCCAAAGCCCGCTCAGCGAGACCGTCGCGTCGTATCTGGTCTCGATCTTCGCCGCCGCGTTCATGCTCTGGTTCTTTGAGCAGCTCAGCTTCAACGATCCGTGGAGAATGTGGCTCGACCACACATTGCTGCTTGGTCTACCGGCGACGGTGGGCGGCGCGGCAGGACGGTTAGCCGTATGAGTCAAGCAACCCAGACCGCAAGCAAACCGCAGACTCAAGCCCAGCATGGGCGCTCACTGGCGGAGTGGGTTACCTTCGGCATCGCAACGCTGGTGCTGATCGGGATCGTTAGCCTGGTGATCTACAACTGGGTCGCGACGCCAAATACTCCGCCGGTGATCGAGCTGACCCAGAGCGGCGAGATCCGCCAGGTCAACGACCAGTACTACATTCCCTTCACGATCACCAATGTTGGCGGCAATACCGCCGAGGCCGTACAGCTGATCGCCGAGCTCAAGATCGACGGCGAGGTAGAAGAGTCCGGCGAGCAGCAGATCGATTTTCTGGCGGGCGACGAGAGCGAAGAAGGCGCGTTTGTTTTCAGCCGCGATCCCGGCGAGGGCGAGCTGATTCTGCGTGTGGGCAGCTATAAGATGCCGTGAGGACGACAGAACAAAGGAACAAACGAACAAGGGAACAAAGGGGAGACACCTAGAACTAAGAACCTAGGGAACAAAGAACAAAAAGAAAAGCGGGGTGAGCGGACACATCAGTCGATCCGCTCACCCCGCTTGTTTTACTGGTTTTCGCCCACGCGTTTCAACACCATATCCGTCGTTGTGTCCTGTGCATCGGTGAGGACGGTGTGCCGCATGTCATTGATGAAGAGCAACTGCTCACCAGAACGAATGTGGGCCGAGACGGCGTACTTGTAAGCTTCTGGCTTGAGCAGCGCCGGATCATACTCGATCGCGAACGACACCGGCGAGCCAGGAACGGGCGTGATGGTCTGGGACGTGAAAACATAGGATGGGCCATCCGCCATCGAAACATCCTCAAGCTCGATCGTCAGCACGGCGTCTGCGGGAAGCGTGTTCTCAGCCGTATAAACGATCGTGCCGGTGATGGCGTGCGTCTCCTGCGGCGGTGCCAGCACAACATCGATATTTGCAACCGGCTGATCCTGCTGCACCGCCGGCG
>JAFAYS010000622.1 GCA_019240175.1 Chloroflexota bacterium
TGGCTGGCTGCTAGGGTGGCTCCTATAGCCACGCGCAATATCATTGGCTCTACATAGCAAGCTGTGTGCCGCTTCTGCTCGGGCCGTGTGTTACCACGGTCCTAAACCGCTATGCCGCAAAAAACTAGGGCCGGTCTGTGCAACAGGGATCTCTGCCGACACGTCATAGTGTGAAGTGCGGGGTACAATAGTAGGTAGCTTGACGCCTTGATTCTTGGTGGCGGAAAAGCAGCGTCCAAACGACGTAGAATCATCGATTACGGGGTTTGAAAGCCGCTTATGATCGCCTAGGGTAACAGACGGTAACACTTTTTTCGATCTTAACAACGCTCTTTTAGCTGAAACTATACAGGGCACGGCTACGTGGCCGATTCATCTGTCACAGCCTTCAAAGCGCTCATCGCCGAGCGTATTTCCCTGGCTATAAACCGGCAATCACAGCGCGAGCGGCAACTTCCGCCGTTCGTTGCGCGTATCTTTTTGAACGAAACATCGGGAGTCGAAAGCGTATGAAACACGTACAACGTCTCGCTGCGCTGTTAATGGTGGCGCTAGTCCTGAGCGCGTGTGCGGCAGCCGCGCCGCCGAGTGGCGCAGCGTCCGAGACTACAACCGTTAAGCGCGGAACTTTGCGAGTCACCGTCAGCAGCAGCGGCACAGTCCAGCCGGTGCAGTCCGCCGATCTGACATTTGGCGCGACCGGCACGATTGAAAAAGTGCTGGTCACCGAGGGCCAGGTCGTCAAGCGCGGGCAGGAGCTGGCGGCGCTCGATCCGCGCGATCTGGATCAGCAGGTGGTGCAGATGGAGGCGAATCTGCAAACCGCTGAGGCGCGGCTAGAGCAGTCCCGCAGCGGCAACGCGACCGAACAAGATCTTGCGTCGCAGCAGGCAGCGCTGAAGTCGGCGCAGGCGCAGCTCGACAAAGCGCGCACCGGCAACGCAACCGCCGCCGATATCGCCGCTGCCGAGGCGTCGGTGCGCAACGCTCAGGCTGGCTTGACACGCGCCCGCACCGGCAACATCACGCCGGCGGATATCGCCAACGCGGAAGCAGGTGTGCGCGCCGCCGAGGCCGCGCTGCAACGTGCCAAAACCGGTAACGTGACGGCGGCGGATATCGCCAACGCGGAAGCAGGTGTGCGCGCCGCCGAAGCCTCACTCGCGGCAGCCCAGCGCGGCCCGACGCCGGACCAGGTGAGCGCGGCCCAGGCGCGCTTGACGCAGGCGCAGCAGACCTATCAGAAGACAGCGGCTGCCGCCTCGGCCAACAAAACGTCGGCGCAGCAGAGCATGGAGCAGGCGGCGGATAGCGTGCGGCTGGCGCAGGAAGCCTACAGCAGCGCTTTCTGGGATAATCAGCAGGCCGAGAGCGGCGTCGATCCTCGCACGGGCGATCGCTTCGTGACCGAGGGCTCGGAGGATGTGGCCAAGCAGCAGTACGCCGAGGCGCTGCGGCAGGCTGAGATCCAGCTGCGCCAGGCTGAGTCGCGGCTGGAGCAGGCCAAAGTTTCCTATGAGACCGCCAAGCAGCAGGAGATCACCGACATCACCAGCGCGCAGGCGACGGTCGACGATGCGCAGACGCAGCTTGACGAGCTGCTGAAAGGCCCGAAAGATACAACGGTCGCGCAGGCGCAGGCACAGGTGGATCAGGCACGCGCCCAGCTGCAGAAGCTCAAACAGGGTGGCAGCGCCGCCGATGTGGCTTCGGCCCAGGCGCAGGTAGATCAGGCCCGCGCCCAGCTGCAGAAGTTGCGTCAGGGTGGCACCGCAGCCGATATTGCGGCGGCACGCGCGCAAGTCGATCAGGCGGCGGCTCAGCTGCAGAAGCTGCGCCAGGGCGGCAGCGCGTCGGATATTGCCTCGGCGCAGGCGCAGGTGGATCAGGCGCAGGCCCAGTTCGAGAAGCTTTCGGCGGGCAGCTCCGAGTCGGATATTAGCATCGCCGAGGCGGGTTTGAGCCAGGCGCGCGCTCAGCTGCAATCGGCCAAGCTCAGCCGCGACAAAGCCGTGCTCAAAGCGCCCTTCGACGGCGTGGTGACCGGCGTGAATGTTGATATCGGCGATAGCGCCACGTCGGCGGGCACAAGCGGCGCGCCAATCACGATCGTCGATGATAGCAAGCTGCATCTGGATGTCAACGTCAGCGAGCGTGATGTCGCTCAGCTGCGCAAAGGCCAGTCGGCGCAGGTGGTGATCGACGCGCTGGGCACCGATGTGATCACCGGCACGCTGAGCTACGTCGCGCCGGCGGCAACCGTGGTCCAGAATGTGACGACGTATCTGGTACGGATCGATCTGCCCAAGCAAAACGAGGCGATCCGTGTGGGCATGAACGCCTCGGTCGAGATCGCCACGCTGGAAAAAGACGACGCGCTGATCATCCCGGCGAGCGCGGTGCGCAGCGAGGGCAGCAAGCGCTTTGTGCGCATCAAGCAG
>JAFAYS010001140.1 GCA_019240175.1 Chloroflexota bacterium
TAATCTGCGCCCCAGCGCGCGCCGTAGGTGCCCAGGAAGTTGACGCCGCCCATGCTGGCGCAGGTCTGGCCCGACTGATAGGTCGTGTCGCGCGAGGTGTAGCTCACACTGGTGTCGCACTCGTAGTGGCCCTGACGATCGTTCTCGCTCGCGCCGATCGTGATCACGTTCTTGGCCGTCGCCGGCGAGCCGGTCGAGTCGTTGTCGATCACGCCGTTGGCATTGGCATCGGTGCCCTCGTTGCCCGCCGAGAAGGTGATCGTCATGTCGCGATTGTTCCAGATGAAATCGTCGGCGTTGGCACTGTTGGCGGTGTAATCACCAGCCGCCGCGCTGCCCCAGGAGTTGGCATGGATGCGCGCGCCTGCGCTGTAGGCCTGCTGGAAGAGCTGGCGCAGATCGAGCGGCAGACCTGTCAGGTAGTAATCGTCGAGGTAGCCGTAGAAGTTCTTGCACAGCGACGAGGTGCGCACCCAGTTCTCGGTCGCCTGGAAGACCAGCTTGGCCGCCGGCGCGGTGCCTTTGTTGTTGCCGCTGGCATCGCCGTCGCTCAGCACGGAGCCCGCCACGTGTGTGCCGTGGCCGCTGTCGACGTCCTGCGCGCCGTCATCGACGATCGTCTGGAAGCACGAGTCGGTCGTGCCGGGCCAGTTATAGACCGCCGTCACTCGCGATGACGGAATGTCGGGATGCGCAGTTGCGGCGGTGCCGCCACCGATGCCGGTATCCGCCACTGCCACGGTCTGCGTCGAGCCGTCGTAGCCCAGCGCGTTGGCCGTGTTCGAGCCCATGATCCCGCCCGCGCCGTACTGATCGTGCTTCTCGGGCAGCAAGAAATTCTCGACCCAGGCCACATCGACAACCTGTGCCAGCGCGTCAAGCTGCGCCGAGTCCGCGCCCACGAGCAGATAGTTGCCCTGGCGTCCCAGCACCTGCGCGTTGGTCCGCGCGATCGCCGCAGCGGCTTGGCCGGCATCCGCGCCGCGCTCGACACGCACCGCATACAGATTCGGGCTATTGCGCTTCAACTCGGGGCTGAGCTTGTAGGCCGGCTGGAAGACGCCAACCCAGGCCACATTGCTCAGCTGCGCGACACGTCGTGCGAACGCCGGGTTCATCCGTACCTTGAAGGCGAAGTCGGGAATATACTCCAGCAACTCGCCACCAGCCGCGCTGACCTGATCTTTCCAGGCCTGCTCAACCGGCCCTGCAAACTGAACGATGTAGTAGCCGCGCTCGCCCTCGGCGTATCCGGCGCGTGCCAGGCCGGGAGGGATCGCGGGAGCTTCGCCGCGGGTAGGGCGGAAGGTTGTGGCTTTGAGGCGGATCGCAGCGTCCGTAGCTTGCGCTGCCGGGCTGGCTTGACCGATACCAGTTGCGAACAGGGTGGACGCGAGGAGGGCCGCAGTGACCAGTAGATAGCGGGGGGAACGCATCTAAGTTCTCTCCTTGGTGGGCGTTTTAGACGCCGCTACACAAACCAACAGTTTTTGGACACAGAATTTTGGGTGCAGCACGACACGGATGCTGTAACATGTTCAGCAACCATTCAAACAGCACGGCACGGGCGCTGTGAACGTCCAGCAGTCATTGCGTAGAACGCTAGGTTCGAAGGTGAAGCTCGATCTCAGAGGGAAGATAAACATAAGTCGAGATCAAGTGGCGCGAATTATACGGAGTTTAAGTCCAAAGAGCAAGCAATTTAATGATCGATTTTCTAAACAGTTTGTGTAGCGCTGCACAGCATTTAAAAAGCGATGGCGTAAGCTCTGGACTAGACCAAACGCTTACGCCATTTGCTGGATATGGTGCCGTCGCTAGAGCATCTCGACTGCCAGCGCCACGGCCTCGCCGCCACCCAAGCAGAGGGTTGCGATGCCACGCTGCCCGCCGCGATCTTGCAGCGCATGCAGCAGCGTTACCAGCACACGCGCGCCGGAAGCGCCGATCGGATGGCCGAGCGCGATCGCGCCGCCGTTGACGTTGAGCCGCTCCTGATCGAGATTTAGCGCTTTGACATTCGCCAGCGCCTGCGCCGCGAAGGCCTCGTTAACCTCGAAAAGATCGTAGTCGTCGATCTGCGTGTTGGTTTTTTCGAGCAAACGCTGGACGGCGTAGGGCGGCGCGGTGAACAGCTCCAAGGGCTTGACCGCTGCCTGGGCGTAGCCCATCACCTTGGCCAGCGGCGTCAACCCCAGCTCACGGGCTTTGGCCGCGCTCATCACAACCAGTGCCGCCGCGCCGTCGGTGATGCCGGGCGCGTTGCCGGCTGTGACCGTGCCGCCGTCCTGCTTGAAGGCCAGCCGCAAGCCTGCCAGCTGCTTGGCATCGGTGTCGCGCCGCACGGGCTCGTCGGTGTCGATGCGCGTGACCTGGCCTTTCTTGCCGGGAATCTCGATCGCGACGATCTCACGATCGAACTTGCCGCTCTCCTGCGCTTGTGCCGCCCGCTGGTGTGAGCGCAGCGCGAACGCGTCCTGCTGCTCGCGGCTCACGCCGAACTCTTGCGCCACCCACTCGGCGCTCAGTCCCATGTGATGGCACTCGACGGCGCACCACAGGCCGTCATGCACGGTCGAGTCGATGATCTCGCCGTTGCCCAGCCGGTAGCCGAAGCGCGCCTGCGGCAGCAGGTAGGGCGCGTTGCTCATGTTTTCCATGCCGCCCGCTACCACAACCTCGGCATCGCCGGCGCGGATCATCGCCGACGCCAGCATCACCGATTTCAGGCCGGAGCCGCAGACTTTATTGATCGTCAGGGCGCCCGCGCTGTTGGGCAGGCCGCCCTTGAGCGCCGCCTGTCGCGCCGGAGCCTGGCCTTCGCCCGCCTGCAGCACATTGCCCATGATCACTTCGTCGACCAGTGACGGATCGACGCCCGCGCGCTCGATCGCCGCTTTGATTGCATAGCCGCCTAGCTCGGGAGCGGGAATCGCCGCCAAACCGCCGCCGAACCGCCCGATCGGCGTGCGTGCGCTGGCTACGATCACCGTATCACGATCATTCAGAGTTGCCACGATTGCCTCCAAAAAAACGCCCAGACTCCGACTGGAAGCTGGGGCGTGAATGCCTCAGCACGTCGCTGTGCTGCTGCGATAGTTGCTTTGATTACCAGTGTAACATGGCTCGAAATATCGCGCTAGAAGCAAGCATTTGGGTTGAATAGGAGCCATTAGCGACTTTAGACTTAGAATCGCCTCTTGACATGTACGGTGATATGCCGTACATTTGTTGTGTCATCCTATCTATTCTAGAAGGCAATCTTATGACTCAAAGAGAATATATGGAGTTCGAGGCTCCGAAACGAGAGCGTCTTGAAGCACGGATTAGTGCTGAACAGAAAGAGCTATTGCAGCGTGCAGCTGCACTCCAAGGGCGCAGCCTATCTGACTTTGTAGTTGAAAGTGCGCAACGAGCGGCTGAAGAGACGATTCGTGAGCATAGCATTATTGGTCTTAGCACACGAGATAGCCTCATTTTTGCGGAAGCCGTACTTAATCCACCGCCGCCAACTGCTCGCCTTCGGGCGGCTGCTGAACACTATCTTGATGAGGTTGAGGAGCGGTAATTGGTGAACACAAGTTATGTTGTTGAACCGCTCGGTAATAAACATGGCCGGGCGGCTTTTGTTTGTGGTATTGCTGCACTCGATGATTATCTCAAACACCGCGCTAGCCAAGAGGTCAAGCGTGATGTGGCGCGAGTATTTGTTCTGACTCAGCAACATTCATTAGCTATTCTTGGATACTACACCCTCAGTGCTACATCGATTACTCCTGATGGTTTGCCACAAGAAGTTGTCAAGCGCTTGCCTCGATATCCATCTCTCCCGGCGCTATTGATCGGTCGTCTCGCTGTAGATCAACATTATCAGGGCCAGGGAATGGGTAGACGATTATTATTGAGTGCGTTGCGTCGAAGCTTGAACTTACGATCTGAACTAGGCTTTATTGCTGTCATAGTCGATGCCAAAGATGATGCAGCGCGCACATTCTACGAGCGTTATGATTTTCATCTATTCGTAGACAATCCCTATCGCCTCTATATACCTATGGGAACGATCGCGCAAATATTTCCAACATAAATACATCGTTATCTGGATAACCTGTGGATTATGTGCAAAAGTCCCGCTCGGATGTAGCGCGTCGTTCGATCTTTTTTCGCATATTCTTCGCCGCGATCTTCGATGGAGGCCGCTCTAGTCATACAATTGAAAGCTATCTCGTTTCGCTCCATCTGACGATGCGCTGGTTGCACGACTGTTGCTACAACGATTGTATGCCACAACATCTAAGCGGCATGATCCAAATCTGAAACAGCAACCTTTCATAATGGATGGTGTCCATGGCCTATTTACCAATAACTGAGTATGGTCTCATCGGCGATCTGCATACGGCGGCGCTGGTCGGCGGCGATGGGCGTTTGGTCTGGCTGCCGTGGCCGCGCTTCGACTCGCCCAGCCTGTTTTCGGCGCTGCTCGACGATCAGCGTGGCGGCGATTGGCTGCTGGCACCTACGCAGATTGTCGCGCGGCGGCAGGCCTACGACGGCGAGACCGCGATTCTGGTGACGACGTTCGAGACAGCTACGGGAACGG
>JAFAYS010000646.1 GCA_019240175.1 Chloroflexota bacterium
AGCACCGCCGGATCGGCCACCAGGATTGTCGCCAGGGCCACGCGCTGCTGCTCGCCGCCGCTGAGCTCACGTGGATGTGACCTCACCAGATGTTGCAGATTCAGCAGTGCCAGCGTGCGCTCGATCTGCTCGTCGGCGTTGCCAGCCGCCAGCTGTGGGTTGTGCGCGCGGTGCTGCTGTAGCGTCCAGCGCAGCTCGTCGGCGACGGTCTCCTGGAAAAGCAGCGCCCGTGGATCTTGCGGCACATAGCCGATCTGCCGGGCGCGCTCCTCGGTTGGCAGGCCCGTGATCGAACGTCCATGCACGGTGATCGCGCCGCGCGTGCCTGGAACCAGGCCCATGATTGCCCGCAACAGCGTGGTCTTGCCGGAGCCATTGCGGCCCATGAGCGCCAGTAGCTCGCCCTTGCCGCTGGCCAGCGAGACCTGATGCACGACGCTGCGCCCGCCAAGCTGGACGCTCAGATTTTCCACGCTGAGCGCGGCGTTTGGCTCCGGCGCGGCAGCTTTACGACGACCAAACCAGCGTCCGCGCTCTGGTTGTAAGGGGGTGATCGTTGAGCCAGCGAGATTTTTGGTCGCGGTTGGCACGCTTGGTTGCGGCATTGGATCGAGGCCATGTGCGATGATGAAACGCCGGCCTTCTTTGATCGTCAGCGGCAGGGGCTGCCAGCCCAGACTGCGGCCAAGCTGGACCAGCGGTGGTGCCAGTGCGCTCTCGGCCAGCATCTCGCGCGGTGTGCCGATGGTGACCGTAGGCGGCTGATCGTTCTGCTGATCGAAGACCAGCAGCCGATCGGCGTACTGCACGACGCGCTCCAGCCGGTGCTCGCTCAACACGATCGTCAGGCCGAGATCGGCGTTGATCTTTTGTAGCGCGGTCAGCACTTCCTCGGCGGTATGCGGATCGAGCTGCGAGGTTGGCTCGTCCAGCACCAGCACGCGCGGCTGCATCGCCAGCACCGAAGCGATCGCGACACGCTGCCGCTCACCACCCGAGAGCGTCGCGACCCGGCGGCGGCGGAGATGCGCGATCTCAAGCTGATCCAGTACCTCCTCGACGCGGCGACGCATCACCTGCGGCGCAATGCCGAGATTTTCCAGGCCAAAGACCAGCTCGTCCTCGACCACCTCGACGACCATCTGGGCCTCGGGATCTTGAAACACAAAGCCGACCACGTCCGCCAGATCGCGCGGCTCGGCCTGCCGCGTATCGTAGCCGGCCACGCGCACCCGCCCGCCGAAATGCCCGCCGTAGAAGTGCGGCACCAGGCCGTTGATGCAGCGCAGAAACGTCGATTTGCCGGAGCCGGACGCGCCGACGACCAGCAGAAACTCACCCTCGCAGATCGTCAGCGACAGATCATGCAGCGCGGGCCGCGTGGCGTTGGGATAGGTGTACGATACCTGCTCGAAGTGGATCATCTTAGGCTCTGGCTGTGTTTGCTGCTTACGAAGATGTTGCGCGCTCCAGCAGATACCAGGTCAGCGGCAGCACCGAGAAGGTGTTGCGGATCTTGCCGCTTTTGAGCAGCGCGGGCAGCTCTTCCAGCGAGACCAGATGCGGCTCTAGCTCCTCGTGCTCATCCCAGGCCGTCGGATCGGTCTGTGTGGCACCTTCGGCCAGCACCGCCGTGAAGCGATTGGTCATAAAGGCCGAGTTGGCGTCGGTCTCGGTCAGCACGCGAAACGACGTGGCGGTGTAGCCGGTTTCTTCGCGCAGCTCGCGGGCCGCAGCGTCCTCCGGCGACTCGCCCGCCTCGATCAGGCCGCCCGGCGTTTCCAGCGAGATCGCGCCGCTGCCGTGGCGATACTGCGCCACCAGCAAGACTTTGCCGTCGGGCGTGACCGGAATCACGTTGACCCAATCCGGGCTTTGGAGGACGTAGAAGTCACCCTTGCGCTCGCTGCCCTCGATGTGGCTGAAGTTGTGACGCACGGTAAAAATCCGGCAGTCCACAACTTCCTCGCTGCGCTCAGTCTGCCAGGTGGGAATGTTGTACTCGGTGTTGTCGTTCATTGGGCTCCTCAAGGTTTACGAGATCGATCAGCGCTGGCGTGCTCAACAGCAACAATAGCGCCCCGGCCAACGGATCGAAGGGCGGCAGCGTGACGCGTGGCAGCGTCGTGTAGATCAAACCGCCGCGATCGGTCAGCCGCAACGCGGTGATGCCAGCGATCAGCAGCAGGCTTGTCGCCGCGACTATTGTATCGCGTCCACGCCAGCGGTCGCGCAGATAGCGTGTGCGCCGGCTGGGTCCGCTCATACGTCGCAGCATCTCGATCGCCAGCGCGCCGCCGACTACAGCCGCGATCCAGCCCTGCCAGGTGCCGGTCAGGCCAAAGTAAAGGCCCAGCGCCAGGAGTGTCAGGCCGACAATGATCGTAGCCTGAGCCAAAATCGTGGGCCGCTGCTGGTTCGTGGTGTGTCCGTAGCCGCGGCTATCCATCGCCTCCGCCAGCTGGATCGAGCGCTCAAGGCCGCCCGAGAGCAGCGGCACGATCAGCGGCAGACCGTCGCGCCAGGTGCGGAAGCGATGCCCACGCACGCGCATCGCGTCGCGGATCGTCTGCAAATGGCTGATCACCTGCGGCACGAAGGTCAGCGCGATCGTGGTGATCAGCCCGGCGTGAAACAACATGCGTGGCAGACGACGCAGCAGACCATAGTGATCGGCGACGGCGTTGAACGCGCCAAAGACCAGGATCAGCGCCCACAGCCGCAGCCCGGAG
>JAFAYS010000159.1 GCA_019240175.1 Chloroflexota bacterium
TAATCACCTGATGCTGATCGATCTCAGCCGCTCCGAGGGCACGGAAGAGATCAGCGGCAAGAAGGCCGAGAAAGCGCTCGACGAGGCCGGCATCACCGTCAATAAAAACACGATCCCGTTCGATCCGCGTAAGCCGATGATCACCAGCGGCCTGCGGCTCGGCTCGCCCGCCGTCACCAGCCGAGGCTTTGGCCCGGCGGAGATGGAGCGCGTCGCCGGTTGGATCGTGGCGGTGCTGCGCGACATCGAAAATGTCGAGGCTCAGCATCGCATCGCCGACGAGGTTCGCGAGCTGTGCGCCGCCTTCCCGGTGCCCGGCCATGTCCGCTACGCCGATGACTCGCTCGACGCTCCTGTCGCAACGCAAAATCCACAGTCATCGCCGGTGCCTTCTCCCTCCTAAGTAACAAACAGATGCGGCGCGGGGTTTATGTAGATTGCCCCGCGCGGTGTTTCTCCACATACGGGTAGCAGTGCCCCTTATACGCCAAAGGCAGACTACCTGGCAGGTAGCGATCTATGCGGGATATTGAAACGCCTACGGTGGTCGCCGAACCGGCGAAACCAACACCTGTGCCGCCTGAGCAGGACAAGCGCTCGCTGCTGCCGACCTGGCTGCGCAAAATACTGCTGGCGGTCGTCGCGATCTTTTTCTTCATCCTGGCGCTTGAGCTGCTGAAAAAAGGCGCGGGGCCGCTCGGTCCGTTTCTCAAGGACACGCTCGGCATCGAGAATGCCACCAACACGCTCGGCTTTGGCTGGCTCGTCGCCTATGGCGTGCTGAGCGGCTCGCCGGTGGCGGCGATCGCGCTCTCGTTCTTCGATCAGCAGGTCATTACCGATGTACAGACCTTTTCGATGATCACCGGCTCGCGGCTGGGAGCGTCGTTTATTGTGCTGTTTGTCGGCTTTTTGTACTATCTGCGCGGCCACAAGCGCGGCTCGAGTATCGCGATCGGCGTGCTGTGCCTGGTGGTCACGGCCTCGATCTATTTGCCGGCGATGGCGATCGGCTACTGGCTGCTGACCGGCGGCTGGTTCGACCGCTTCACGATCAACAGCGGATCGCAGTTGACAAGTGTTCTCGATGTGATCTACGATCCGATCCTCGGGTTCATCAATACGCAGCTTGGCTCGCTCCCATGGCTGATCTTTTTCATCGGCATCGGCGTGCTGCTGTTTTCGTTCAGCCTGCTGGATCGTGCGCTGCCCGAGATGAACGCTGAGCGCTCGGCGTTTCAGGGTATCGGGCGGTTGGTGTATCGTCCGATGGCGATGTTTGTGCTGGGCATGGCCGTCACGTCGGTCACGCTGTCGGTCTCGGTCTCGCTGTCGATCCTGGTGCCGCTGTCGGCGAAAGGCTTTATTCGGCGCGAAAACATGCTGCCCTATATCATGGGCGCAAACATCACGACCTTTATCGACACGCTGTTTGCCGCGCTGGTGATGAGCGGTCCCGCCGCCTTCACGATCGTGCTCGTGGAGATGGTCAGCGTCGCGGTGATCTCGCTGATTGTGCTGCTCACCTTCTACCGGCTGTACGAGCGCGCGGTGATCTGGATTCTCAATGTGATTATGCGCGATAATCGCACGCTGGGAATATTTGTTGCAGTCATGCTGATCACGCCGCTGGTGCTGCTGTTCTGGCGCTAGCGGTTTGATGAAGCAGTTGCGCGGGATCAACCGGTTGGCCGATCTCCGCCCAACGCAGCGCGGGAAGCGCGCGATCAACAAGGGGCTGCCTGATGCATTCGGCTTATACGTATGCTTAAACTTCTGATCTATATCGACGGCTCGGTGGCGAGTCAGCAAGCGGTCGAGTATATCGCGCCGATTACGCGCGAGCCCGATGTTGCGGTGACGCTGCTGACGGCGCTGGAAGACGCAACCCGCGCCGCCGATCTGTTCGGTCGGATGGCAAGTAAGCTGTATGCGCCTGCAATCAGGCATGTTAATCGCTCAGAGGCGGCAGATAGCGCGCTGCTGAACGAGGCCCAAGCCGGCGACTATGATCTGGCAGTCTTTGGGCCGATGCGCGAGCGCTGGTCGCGCTGGATGCGGCTGCGGGCGCGGCCCTCGCTCAGCGCCGAGCTGGCGATCTCGTCGCTGCTAGTACGCGGCACGGCGCAGCAGATCGATCGCGTGCTGATCTGCGCGGGCGGCGATGCCAGCGTGATCGAGGATGCGCGGCTGACCGCCCGGCTGGCCCGGCGCACCGGCGCGACCGCCACAATTATGCATGTGCTGTCGCAGATGCCGATGATCTTTGGCGTGCGCACGCCTCAGGAGCGCGTCACCGAAGCCTTCGCGGCCACCGGCTCGCCCGAGATCGTCAATATGAACGCCGCGATCGAGACGCTGCGCGACAGCGGCGTGTCCGGCGAGATCAAAGTGCGCATCGGCCTGGTGATCGAAGAGATCGTGGCTGAGCTGCAACAAGGCCAGTACGATCTGTTGGTCGTCGGCGCGCACCGCTCCCAAACCCTGGTCGAGCGGCTGCTGCTGGAAGATGTCACCACCGATATTCTTGGTCAAAGCCCGGTGCCGGTGCTGGTGGTCAAAGCAGTTAACGTCTAATCATCGTATTAGTATTTCGACCGATTATTTCGCGATCATCGTTCGCTATAATTCCTGAACCAACGAGATTGCCCAACATTCTCTACAGGTCTCCGCTCTACTCACGAGCGGGATTTTTCTAAACGTCGCGCCGCATTCTCCTTTCAGCTGGTTTCTGATCCGTATCGCCCGTCACCGCCGACGAGTGCGCTTCTGCGACGATACCCAAAGGAATTGCGCACTATGATCGTTTCTCACAAGCATCGGTTTATTTTCCTAAAGACCAACAAAACCGCCGGTACCAGCGTCGAGATCGCGCTTTCCAAGTTTTGCGGCCCCGACGATATTATCACTGCCATCTCGGTTGAGGACGAGCGCACGCGCCGTGAGCTTGGCTATCGCGGCCAGCAGAACCATACGCTGTCGTTTCCCAGGCATCTGTTCAGCAGCTGGAAAGGCTGGCTGCTGGCGGGCGGCCACTTGTACAATCATATGTCGGCGCGTGAGGCGCGCTCAGTACTTGGCAAGCAGATCTGGGACAGCTACTACAAGTTTTGCATCGAGCGCAATCCCTGGGATCGTGTGGTGTCGCTGTACTACTGGCGCTGTCAGCAGGAGCCGCGCCCATCGATCGCCGAATTTCTGGACTCGGGCGTGCCCAAGGCGCTCAAGCGGAACGGCTACGGCGTGTACACGATCAACGACCAGATTGCC
>JAFAYS010000255.1 GCA_019240175.1 Chloroflexota bacterium
TCCAATGGACGATGTGTATCGCGGCGAGCATCTGCTCGCCAGCGTGTACTCGGCGATCCGCAATTCGCCCTACTGGAACACCAGCCTGCTGATCATCACCTACGACGAGCACGGTGGTTTGTACGACTCGGTCGCGCCTGGCCCTGCTCCTGCGCCTGGCGACAATCCGAATTACGGCTACAACACGTACGGCTTCAACTTCGAGCAATACGGCGTCCGTGTGCCGGCGATCGTCGTCTCACCGCTGATCCCGCAGGGCACAGTAGACCAGACCGTCTACGATCATTCGTCGGTTCTGAAAACGGTGGAGCAGCTGTTCGGCCTTAACGCTCTGACGCAAAGGGATGCTGCGGCGAACAGTGTGCTGTCCTTGCTTTCGCTCACCACACCGAGGACGGACTGTCCAACATCGCTCAACAGCCCGGCTCCATTGTTGAAGGCGGCTACTCCACCTTTGACCGTAGCAGAGCAGGCGCAGCGTGATGCCGAGCCCGTGCCGCAGTACGGTAACCTCGTGGGCGCGTTGCAGACCCTGAAGAAGACAGAAATCGAGCTGTCTGGTGGAACTCCACAGGAAATTGCCGCCATCAACGCGAGATTCCAGGCGATCCAGACGCGCGGTGATGCCCGGGCGTACGTCACGTCGGTGATGGAGAAGATCGCCATCGCGAAGCAACAGCGCAAAATCATGGAGCGCCGCCAGCCCTGACGCGTGCTTGCCAGGAGGATGATGGCTGGCCCAGGGTGGATCGACTCCACCCTGGGCCGGTTGTCCGACTAGTCGTTTTCCAGCAGCTCAAGGATCGCGCCGAGCTGCGCGTTGCCGTCCATGTAGGCATAGCGCCCGCCGGTGTACTCGCCGCGCTGCACCAGCGGCACGCCTTTCGCGTCCAGGTAGGCGATCTTCTCGCTCATGCCTTTGATCTGAAACGCGATGTGATGCAGGCTGCTGCCGTGCTGATTGAGCTGATCTTTCCACGTGCTTGGCTCACCGATCGGCTCGATCAGCTCAAGATCGACCTGGCCCAGGTGGAAGAACGCCAGCTTGGCCTGCGCGGTCGTCGGCTGGCCCTGGTACTCGGTACGCGCCAGCTCAAACGTGTCGGTGACGATAATCTCGGGCACGGGCAGCCCCAAAATCTCGGACCAGGCCCGCGCTTTGGCCTCGATATCTTGCACAATAATGCCAACCTGCGTGACCGTCGTGGTGCCGAGCGCTGTTTCGGTCATGGTGCTCCTCCTCGCTGTGGTTATACATAATTTATTGGTGCTGAGCGCGCTATTCAGGATCGACAACCGCATTGGCCGCGATCACCTGACGATACCAGAGCGCGCTGGACTTCGGCGTGCGCTGCTGCGTCTGGTAGTCCACATGCACGATACCAAAGCGCTTGCTGTAGCCAAGACCCCACTCGAAGTTGTCCATCAGCGACCACACAAAGTAGCCGCGTAGCGGAACCCCCGCCTCGATCGACTGGTGGGCGGCCTGGAAGTGCCCGTGCAAGTAGGCCAGCCGCCGCGGATCGTCGATCGTGCCGTCCACAACCTGATCTGGGAAGGACGCACCATTCTCGGTGATGTAGAGCGCTTTGGGCGCGTACTCACGATTGACCTGCTGCAACAGCTCGTCCAGCGCTGCGGCCTCAACCGCCCAGCCCATCTCCGTCACCTCGTAGCCACGCTCGGCCAGCTCCGGCCCCGACAGGCTGCGATAGCCCAGCGGATTCTCGTCAAGCGGCACGGCGCTGGCGAAGGTCGGGCGGTAGTAGTTGATGCCCAGCGCGTCGAAGGGAGCCGCGATTGTCGCCAGATCATCCGTTGTGACTGCCGGCATCAGGTCGCCGTAGAACTCGAGCATATCCGCCGGATAGCCGCGTCCAAACAGCGGATCGAGAAACCAGCGGTTCCAGCCGCCGTCGAAGAGCTGGGCCGCCCGCTGATCCTCGGGCGTGTCGGTGGCTGGCCGAATCGGCGACAGATCGAGCGTAATTCCGACCTCGGCATCCGCGCTATTGGCTCGCAGCACCGGCACCGCCAGGCCATGCGACAGCAGAAGATGATGGCTAACTTGGAGCGCCGTGCGCAGATCTTGTAGGCCGGGCGCGTGACGTCCCTGTAAGTTGCCGACAAAGGCCACCACCCACGGCTCGTTATGCGTGATCCAGTGCTTCACTCGATCGCCGAGCCGCCGCGCTACGGCTTCGGTGTAGGTCACGAAGGCATCGACGGTCGCGCGATTGGCCCAGCCGCCGCGATCTTGCAGCGCCTGCGGCAGATCCCAGTGGTAGAGCGTAACAAACGGCGTGATCTGCGCGGCCAGCAGCTCATCCACCAGCCGATCGTAGAAGTCCAGGCCGCGCTGGTTGATCGCGCCCGTGCCTTCGGGCAAGATGCGCGGCCACGCGATTGAAAAGCGGTAGGCTTGTAGTCCCAAGTCGCGCATCAAGGCCACATCGTCGCGCCAGCGGTGGTAATGATCACAGGCGATGTCGCCGGTATCGCCGTTGAACGTTTGGCCGGGCGTGTGGCTGAACGTATCCCAGATCGAGGGGCCGCGCCCATCCTCATGGACTGCGCCTTCGATCTGATAGGCGGCGGTTGCTGCGCCCCAGAGAAAGGTGTTGGGAAAACGTGGCTGAGTCATTGATCCTCCTCAGGATTCGGGTCGTGATCGATTTCGGGAAAGCGCTTTCCCCGTTGGAGTCTAGTCTAGATCGCGCATTAATGTCAAAGGCTACGATGACTAAAAGTTTTAGAAAATCACCAGATCTTGAGCATCTTTAGCCGCAGCGCTGCAATCCTCAGCGGCAAGCAGTGATCGACGCACAGATCGCGATCTGACGTGTGGCTTGATCCATGCTGACGTGGCGGGCCCTAGTGAGATGGTAACGCACGACCCAGGACGGGCGAGGTGATGAATGAATCCGATTGGTATGCTATAATTCGCCTCCTGCGATTCCTCGCGTTCCCAACACTTGTGCATTGTTAAATCTAAGGATCGACTGGCCATGCCAACACGTATCATGGTGATAAACGACACGCAAGAGATTCTTGAGCTCTTTCGTGAAATTCTGACCGACGAAGGCTATGAAGTGTATTTGTACTCATATGGCATACAGGATCTCGCAGAAGTTGAGCGGGTCAATCCTGATCTGATCATTTTGGATCATCTGATCGGCGGCGAGGCGATTGGCTGGCAGATGCTGCAAAAGCTGAAGCTGCGCCGCTCGACGGCTTCGATCCCGGTGATTGTGTGCACCGCCGCCGTGAAAGCCATCCAGGAGATGGAGGGCTACATGAAATCTAAAAACGTCGGGCTGGTGCTCAAGCCGTTTGATATCGACGATCTGCTGCGAGCGATCAACCTGGCGCTGCAAACCTACGGCGTTCCTTCACGCAGCGAGGCGGAAGAATCGAACGATTAGTTTTCGCGCATTGCCCGCATGTGAAGTAGCTCAAGCAGGATCATAGCGATCCTGCTTTTTTGTATCGTAGCCCTATCCAGCCGCCTCAAGATGGTCCTGGTTATGATCCGACAAAGGCACAGGTCACATAGCGCAGCAGCACTATAGTTTTGCGGTTGGCTTAAATGTATCGTTAGCGCTATTCCCACTGCAAGAGTCACCCCCTCCTCTTTGCCATGTTGCGCGTTGACTACAGGTTTATTGATAGGGGGCCGAATTGTGTTTTCACAACTTCGTACTCGGTTACTGTTGAGCACGATTATCACCGTTGGCATCGTGCTGGTGACGCTGGCTTTTATCTTCTTTTTCCAGCTGCGCTTTGTCGAGCATGTCACAAACATCGGCTATGTGCGCGGCGCGGCGATTACGGCGCGTGAGCTGAGCCTGTACACGCAGTACAACGCCCACAATACCAACGCCTACGCGCTTGGCCATCGCGAGCATCGCGCGGAATTCGACGTGCATGCGGCAGCGTTCATGGCGAATCTAGCACAGATCGAGCGGGATATTGCGTCGGGCGTGCTGGACGAGGATGAGCAAGAGCAGATCGATCTGCTGCGCGCCACACGTGTCGAGTTCGATCGCTCGGCGCAGGCGCTTTTCGTCGCCGTGGATACCAATCTGGCCACGCCTTCGGCGGCAAATCAGGCGGCGGTTGAGGCTGCCTGGCAGGAAACGGATCGCCTGGCCGATCAGCTTGACGGCGAGTCGCAGGAGCTAACAAGTCGGATCAATGATGACTTTACGCGCATGCGCGGCCAGATGGAGTCGCTCAGCCAGCAGATCGCGGCTACAGAGCTAGCGATCGCTGTAGTGCTGGTGGCGATGCTGCTGGCGGTGCAGGGCATGGCCTCGCAGGCAGTGGGCGCGCCGCTACAGGCGCTGCTGGCGGGAGTACATTCCTTTGCAGCCGGCAATCTTGGGACGCGCATCACGGTCAAGCGGGGCGATGAGATCGGCAGGCTGGGCGGAGCGTTCAATCGAATGGCCACTCACTTACAGCAGCAGCGCCAGGTGCTCGAAACGCAAAACCGGGAGCTACAGCAAAGCTTACAAACTCAGCAGCAGCTTTTCTCGACGGTGCAGCAGCTATCAGTGCCGCTCTTGCCGATCGGGAACGGCGTAGTTGTGCTGCCGATTGTCGGGCATGTGGATACCGCGCGCGCCGAGACGATCCTGCACACACTGCTGCAAGGTGTTGCCCAGCAGCGCGCTTTCTGTGTGATTCTCGATGTTACAGGTATTGCGCTGATGAATGCCGACGTGCTGCGGCTGCTAATCCAGATGCTTGAGGCGACCGAGTTGCTGGGGGCTAAGGTGCTGCTGGCAGGCATGAACGGCACGATGGCGCAGTCGATCGTCGCGCAGGACGTTCCGGTGAATCGGCTGCGGACCTACCGCGATCTGGGCTCGGCGATCGAGGCTGCGCGTTCGCTGCAATCCTTGCGCAATGGTACGGCAATCGCCCGCTAGATCTGGTTGTTTCTGCGTAGATAAGGCCGTTAGCACACTCAATGCTAACGGCCTTTACCGATAATCTAAGTTGTTTAGTCCGACTACACTATAGCTTCAAAGCTCGCCGTAGCGCGCTTAGCTGATCCCGCCGCGACGTCTGCGTCACTTCGGCAGTCGGTACCAATTGGTAGCCGTGATACGCGCCCGGATACACATGCAGCTCCGTCGGCACGCCGGCACGGATCAGCCGCCGCGCATACTCCATGTCCTCCTCGACAAACAGATCGAGCGCGCCGACACAGATAAAGGCCGCCGGAAGGCCGCTCAGATCCTCGGCACGCGCAGCAGCCGCGTAGGACGATACGCCCTCATTTCCCGGCTCCTGGCCCAGCAGCGCTGTCCAGCCGAAACGATTGGCATCACGCGTCCAGATGAACTCGCCGGTGTATGGATGCGGCGGATCAGCCGCGACCGTGCGGTCGTCGAGCATCGGCGCGATCAGCAGTTGAAACACCAGCGGCACCTCACCTCGGTCGCGGGCCAGCAGCGCTAATGCTGCGGCGAGACCACCGCCGGCGCTGCCACCGCCGATTGCGATGCGTGCGGTGTCCACACCAAGCTCGGCAGCGTTGGCATGGAGCCAGCGCAGCGCGGCGTAGCAATCTTCCACTGGGCCAGGGTGCGGCGTTTCAGGTGCCAGGCGGTAATTCACCGACACCACAACACAGCCAAGCTGATCGGCGATGGTGCGCGAGTTGATGTCGTCGGAGTCCGCGCTGCCGCCGACGTAGCCGCCGCCGTGAATCCAGAGAAAGCCAGCGGTGGGCTGCGTCACATGCGTCGGTTGGTAGAGCAGGATTCGCACATCCGGCGCGCCCTCAGGGCCGGGCACGTAGCGCTCGCTCACGACGAGATTGGGCGTCTCGGGCACCTGAATGCTCGCGAGCATGGCCGCGCTGCTGGCGCGGATCATCGGCAGTGTTTCTGCTGTCAGCTGAACTTGCGGGAGCTGATCGAGAATCGCTGTCAGATCAGGAGTGACGAGATGACGGGTGCTCATAGGCATCTCCTTGTATTTGGTGCGTGGTGTGTTGTGCCAGGCTATTATTCGCGATCAAGCATGGGAATCTTGACGCCGCGCTCGCGCGCTACCTCGATCGCGCGCTCATAGCCCGCGTCGACATGGCGCACAACGCCCATGCCCGGATCGCTGGTGAGCACACGCTCCAGGCGCTTGTCGGCCTCCTGGGTGCCATCCGCGACGATCACCATGCCCGCGTGCAGCGAGTAGCCGATGCCGACGCCGCCGCCGTGGTGGACCGAGACCCAGCTCGCGCCGTTGACTGAATTGATCAGCGCGTTAAGAATCGGCCAGTCGCCGATCGCGTCCGATCCGTCGCGCATGGCCTCGGTCTCGCGATTGGGCGACGCTACTGAGCCAGCGTCCAGATGATCGCGGCCAATCACGATCGGTGCGGAAACTTCGCCGCGACGGACCATCTCGTTGAAACGCAGCCCGGCCTTGGCGCGCTCGCCGTAGCCCAGCCAGCAGATGCGCGCGGGCAAGCCCTGGAAATGCACCTTTTCCTGCGCCTGGCGAATCCAGCGATGCAGCGGCTCGTCGTCGGGGAAAAGCTCAAGGATCGCCTGATCGGTGCGATAGATGTCCTCGGGATCGCCGGAGAGCGCGACCCAGCGGAAGGGACCTTTGCCCTCGCAAAAGAGCGGGCGGATAAACGCCGGCACAAAGCCGGGAATATCGAAGGCGCGCTCGACGCCGACCAGCTTGGCCTGCGCCCGAATGTTGTTGCCGTAGTCGAAGGCGATCGCGCCGCGCTCCTGCATCCGCAGCATCGCCTCGACCTGTTGGCCCATGGTTTCACGGGCGCGCTGTACATACACGCCGGGATCGGACTCGCGCAGTGCCAGCGCCTCGTCGTAGGACATGCCGGCGGGAACGT
>JAFAYS010000495.1 GCA_019240175.1 Chloroflexota bacterium
CTAACACACTTCCCCCTTTTATGTGTGAAATGATCTACTCATCGCTTGTTGGCCTGCTCAACAAGCGGACAGGGTTGCGCAGCAGCAACGCGCCGCATCTACAGCAACGATGCTTTGAGCCTTATCCTAGGGAGCAATCGTATGACCTATCAAGCAACTGTACCTCAGCAGGCAACCGTTTTACTTGTGGAAGATAACCTTGATAATCTCTTTGTGTTCCAAGATATTCTGCGCACGGATCTCGGCGTGCCGATCTGTACCGCACGAGCATCCGGGCAGCAGCTGCTAACCTTTCTCACTGAACATCCCACCTGCGCGCCCGATCTGGTACTTGTCGATCTGGCCTTGCCTTATGAGGATGGCTTTGCGGTTCACCAGGCCCTACGCACACACTTTGGCTGTGGCGAGTATTCACCCAAGATTGTGGCGCTGACGGTCGATTGCGCTCCGCAGACCGTGGCACGGGCACGTCACGAAGGCTTCGACGGATTTATCGGCAAGCCCATCGAGCGGCTGCGCTTTATCCAGCAGATCACGCGCATCCTCCAGGGCGATCCGGTCTGGGAGCCGGTCTAAGGCGTCTGGACTGGACAGCCTAAAGGCCTACGGCGGTGTGACCACGTTGGGTCGTGAACATAAAAATACCCTCTTGAAATTATGTTGTTTTGCGTATATACATAGCTTGAGTTTAGATAAAATCTTGATCTACTCACCGCAGAGACATTCTCTGCGGTTTGATGTTTTCAAATACCTCCGCCTGTGATCCCGCTCACGTCGGCGGCGCAACGCATCCACGCTACCAGGACAACCAGCCATGCAGCGTCAGTTTTTCCCGATTCGCGGCGTGATCGAAGGCTTCTACGGCCCGTTTTACACCTTTCCCGAGCGCATCGATCTGATCCAATTCATCGGGCGGCACGGCTACAATCTGTACGTCTACGGCCCCAAAAATGATCGGCAGCATCGCCAGCGCTGGCGCGAAGCGTATCCCGCCGAGATCATGGAGCAGTTCGCGCAGACCGTAACTATTGCGCACGCGGCGGGCGTCACGTTCTGCTACGCGATCTCGCCGATCGACTACGATCCCGCGCGGGATTTTGTGGCGCTGACCGGCAAGCTGCACAGCCTGTATGCCTGCGGCGTGCGCGCGTTTAGCCTGCTGGTGGACGATATTGCCTGTACGGCCCATCGCGCTACGGACTGCGCGATCTGCCAGGAGGGCAGCAACCTGCACGCGCAGGTCTGCAACCAGCTGTTGGCCTGGCTGCACACGCTCGATCCGGAGTGTAGTCTGAGCATGTGCCCGACTTACTACCACGGCTCCGCGCCTTTTGGCAGCTATCTGCATGATCTCGGCGCGCAGCTCGATCCCGCGATCGCAGTCTTCTACACCGGTCCTGAGATCTGCTCGCCGACGATCAGCGCTGAGCAGGCCAGCACGTTTGCCGAGCCCATGCGCCGCAAGCCGCTGATCTGGGATAACTATCCCGTCAACGATCTCGCCATGCGGCCCAACCTGCACCTGGGCCCGATTCGTGGCCGCGATGCTGCGCTGCACGAGGCGGTCGGCGGCGTAGTCGTCAACCTGATGTTGCAGGCCGAGGCCTCGAAGATCGCGCTGCTGACCTTTGCCGATTATTTTGCCGATCCTTACAGCTATGCGCCGTGGCAATCCTGGGAGCGCGCGCTCCACGCGGTCGGCGGGCCGGGCAGCTTTACCGCGCTGCGGGCCTTTGCCGAAAACTCGCTGGCGTCGTGCCTGACGCATGACGAGCCCGCGCTGCTGAGCCAGCTTACTGAGGCTGCTCTGAGCGATCTCAAGGGTGGTGCTGCTCCCTCCGGCAGTACGGCGGTGCAGCGTCTCGCGCAGCAGCTCAACGAGCTGGACGAGCACTGCTATTTTTTGAAGTATCGCATGACGAATCTGCGGCTGCGCGAGAATGTGCTGCCCTGGATCGAGACGCTGGAAGATTGGATCTGGCTTGGCAAGCACTCGTTGACGCTGCTGGATCTTGTGGAGCGCGATCAGCATCCTGAGCAGCGCCTGCACATGGTAGAAGAATCGCTGGCGCTGGTGGGACGGCAAACCAGGCAGATCGCCGGCGCGGCCCTGCTGCCGCTGGCGCTCTACGCACTCGAGCATGCTCACTACCTACGTATGCACCGTGCCCAGCCGCTGATCGACGAGGCAATTCTGCTCTCGCCGCTGGAACTCGCCGATCTCGATCCCACCTGGCGCGTACCAGAAAGCAGCACGACCGGAATGCAGCCCGCAACCTAGCGCAGCGATCAGCCTCCACATTGCCGGCGCTTTCCACCTTGCCGCTGGCAATGTGCGCAAAGTAGTGTACTATTCCCGTGTTCGCACTCCCCAACGCTGTACAACCGGACACAAGTAAGATCGCATGTACACTGACCGCTCACAATTAGGGCTGCACCGTCGCGCCCAGCCCACCATCGATCGCCGACCGACGCGCAATACTCACGTCTCGTATCTGCCCGGCCTGGATGGGCTACGCGCGTTTGCCGTGCTCGTGGTTTTGCTGTATCACGCCGGCGACATCTGGCCGGGCATGCCCGGCGGTTTTCTCGGCGTCGAGATCTTTTTCGTGATCAGCGGCTACCTGATCACGGCGCTGCTGCTGGGAGAATGGCGGCAGCATGGCCGGATCGATCTGGTCAACTTCTGGCTGCGGCGCGCCCGGCGGCTGCTGCCGGCGCTGTTTGTGCTGATCATCGCGACACTGGCCTACGCTGTGCTGTTTTTGCCCGACGAGGTCGCGCTGCTGCGCGGTGACGCGCTGGCCTCGTTCGCGTATATCACCAACTGGCATTTCATCCTGAGCCAGAAATCCTACTTTGCCACCGTGGGCCGTCCCTCGCTGCTACAGCATCTGTGGTCACTGGCGGTTGAAGAGCAGTTTTACCTGCTGTGGCCGCCGCTGCTGGCGTTTGCACTGCGACGCTGGCCGAGCGCAAAGGTTCTGCGCATCATCCTGCTCGGTGCCGGCATCTCGACGCTGCTGATGGCGATTCTCTACCAGCTCACGGGCGATCCGTCACGCGTTTACTATGGCACCGACACACGCGCGGCAGGGCTGCTGATTGGCGCGGCGCTGGCCTGCGTGTGGATTCCCGGCGGCGATCGGCAATCACGGGTTAGCTGGTTCGTACCACCGATCCTGGATCTGATCGGCCTTGGCGCGCTGGCAGCGCTGGTCTGGTATTGCCTGCGCATCAACGCCTACCAGCCGGGCCTGTATCGCGGCGGCTTCCTGGTAGTCTCGATCACCACAGCGGTGCTGATCGCCGTCGCGGTGCATCCACGCGCCCATCTCAGCGCGCTCCTGCTGGATTCACGCGTGGCCCGCTGGATCGGCGTGCGATCGTACAGTATCTACCTGTGGCACTGGCCGGTCTTTATGCTGACGCGTCCACAGCTCGATTTAGCACTAACTGGCTGGCCGCTGCTGGTCCTGCGGCTGGTCATCACCCTGATCCTGTCTGAGCTATCGTTCCGCTATATCGAGATGCCGATGCGCTCGGGAGCGCTGGGCCACGCCTGGCGCAGCCTGCGGATCGCGCGGGGAGCGCAGCGCTGGCGGCTGGGTCTGCGCTGGCTGGCGGCGACCGGCACGATCATCCTGCTGTCGCTGCTGCTGGGCCGCGCCGTCGCCAATGCCCGCCCACCGGCGACGCCCGAATATCTAGCCGAGAGCACAACTCCTACGCCAACCTCAGAGCAGGCGCAGCCATCGCCCTCAGATGCGCCGCCAAGCAGCACGCCCACGCCGAGCGGCCCGGTCACTGCGGTCGGCGACTCCGTGATGAACGGCGCACAAACGGCGCTCACGCAAAGCATCGGCGCGATCAACGTGGATGCGGCGCAGGCACGGCAGGCCGACGATCTGATCGCGCTGCTGCAAGCCAAGCAGACCGCCGGACAGCTCGGCCAGATCGTTGTGGTGCATATCGGCAACAATGGGCCGATCACCGCCGAGCAGTTCGATCAGATGATGCAGGCGCTGGCCGGCGTGCCCAAGGTGGTTGTGGTTAATGTCAAAGTGCCGCGCTTCTGGGAAGGACCCAACAACGGCGTGCTGGCCGAAGGCATCAAGCGCTATGCCAATACCATGCTCGTCGATTGGTATGGCGCAAGCAGCAGCCGGCCCGAGCTTTTCTGGGACGACGGCATTCATCTGCGACCCGAGGGCGCGACGGTGTATGCGGAGCTGGTCGCGGGAGCGGTTAAGTAGCACGGCGAGACAGGCCTTTTGCTTCAGGATCAGGTAGGCTTGGTCCTAGAACCGGAATAGGATCTTTAGACAGGATGCCAAATCCACAAATGATTGCTATACTCCCATTATCCACTACTGATGATGCTCGACCGACTGGGGGGTGGGCCGAGCGCCTGAGGTAGTGGATATGCTTTTAATCGCACCGCTTTGATCCACGCCACACCTGATCCCTTACGGACTTGCAATAGCCGCAACACCACGGAGCAGGACTCACCGGGGAGCTGTGAAGCTCAATCAACTGCGCTTTGGACAGCGTAGTTTTCAGCAACCACCAAATCAGCAACCAGCAGCAACATCGTTTGTTACATTACCGCAAACGTAACGCGGCAAGCTGCTCATCACGCATCCGTGCTTTGTGCTGGATTGTTTCTTCGGTATCCCATTGATAGGAGACGGCAAAGAAATGCTGTACGAGCGTGGACGATTGGCAGTGCGTTAACCCATGCGTCTGCATGACCCGAGTCATCAGTTTGAACGTGTCGAGGTATTCGTCGGCATCTGCCCACAGGTAGCGCACACAGGAAAACCCGATGAGGTCAGCAACGTGTTGGAACACGAGAGTATTCCGAATCAGCGCGCAGCAAGGATGCAAGCGGGCGTCTCCAATATCTGGATTGGCCTGGCGTACGGCCATGGGAATTTCTGCAATCCCGTCCCAGGACAATCGCGGTCCAATCCCAAACGCGCCGGGCGTCCCATCCAGTTCATGCAGCATGGTGAGGATCGTATTGGGTTGAACAAAGCAGACATCGGCATCGAGAAAGAGATAATGGGTAGAGTCAGGATGCGTGGACACAAAGTGACGCAGGATCTCGCCATGGGAATTATTGCGCGTCGCCGTGGTGTAGCCTGACTGGACGATCGGAACGTTCATTTGCGCTGCAAACGCCACGAGGTCAGTCATATCATCGGTTGAGGCATTATCGAACACGGTCAGCGAGAAGGGCAGGTCGGCGGAATAGTGCTTGAAGAAGGAGCGGAGCATGAGCTCCATGTATGGCGAGGTGTTGTGGTTGACGGCGACCGCCTCAATCTTATAGGACATAGACAGGTGCCTCGATCCTGTAAAAGTAACCAATCACTGGCACTCCAGAGCGTAAGCACCAGTGACTCTTCTGAGTCGTCCTGTATCGCAGGTTCGCCGGCGTGATGCGTATATCAACCTTCACGCGGCATCATCGAATCACATGCGACAGACGCAGAGTTTGCCGTGGCCTCGCTCTGTGCACGCACAACCTAACCTTCGGTAGAAAGGTTTTTTAAATCCCGCGCTCCTCCACCTATTTCCTCGACCTCGACCTCGACCCAATACTGGATCATTGGCTGCGGTTCCTCCGGCTGCGGTTCCTCTGGGAGTGGTAAACGTCCCCGGCAGCGCTTGCAGATGCGGCGATCCTTGATATTGCCCTGACCGCAGTGCGGACAAGGAAAAACGCGATTCGGCTCAAACCGCCCAAGATACAGCCAGACTGCCGCGAAAAGAACAAGCACTGCGCTCGCCGCAAAGATCATCAGCGATGGCTCAAGATTATCGTCTACGATCCAGAATATAACTCTAAGGCAGGCAAGGATCAGTAAGATTCGCAGGGTCGGCACCCAAGATTTCATCAATGTTGCTCCACAGTGTTTCGGGTTGGTATCTGCAAGTGCTACGGCCAGTGCTGGACAAGGTTTCAGCGGCGAAGTGGATATGCGGCGCTACGACAAAGCCATTGGCGCGCGCTGGGCGGCGATCGTCTGGGCAAGCGCAAGCGCCTCGGTGATGGCCTGCGTGAAGCTGAGCGCCTGCCCAGCCTGCACGGCGTCAAGCCAGCGCTGGTGGTCGAGCCGCTCACGCAGCGCTGTGATCGTGGCGCTGTAATCAATGGTGCTGATCGGCTGGCCGCTGGCCTCACGCAGTCGCGCTGCCGCCGCGAAAAGCCGCGCCGCCGCCTCGGGCTGATCAAGCTGCATCAGCGCCGCCGCGAGCCCGGCCAGACACTCGGCGCAATACCAGTGGTCGTTGAGCGTGGCGAAGAGCGTGAGACTTTCTGCGAAGTAGCGCGCCGCCGATCGATAGGCCGCCTGCGTCTGCGCCACGTATCCACGGTGGATCAGCGTCCAGCCCTGCCCCCGCCGATCGCCAAGCTCCTGAAACAGATTGACGCTCCGATCCAACAGCGCCACCGCCCGCTGCTGATCGCCATGCAAGGCGGCAGCATGGCCTTGATTGGTCAGGCCCCACGCAATCCCGCGCCGATCGCCCAGCTCCTGAAACAGGGCGATGCTCTGCTCGAACAACGTCGCGGCGCGCCCATAGTCGCCTTGGGCCTGCACCACCTGCCCTAGATTTGTCAGCGCCCAGGCCATCCCGTGACGATAGCCCAGGCTTTGGAAAACCGCCAGCGCAGTCTCGAAAAGCTCGACCGCCTCGCTATAGTGGCCCTGCGTATGGCGGATCTGGCCCTGCACTGTCAGCGCCGCCGCCCAGCCGCGCCGATCGCCCAGCTCCTGAAACAGCGGCAAACTCCGCTCAAGCAGCGCCGATGCTCCTTCGTAATCGCCCTGCGCCTGCGCCACCTGCGCGCGGCTGGTCAGCGCCGTCGCGCTGCCCTCGTGGTCGCCAATCTGCTGAAACAGCGCCAGGCTTTGATCGAACAAGATCGCCGCGCGCTCGTAGTGGCCCTGCGCCTCGGCAACCTGACCGAGATAGTTGAGCGTGGTGGCGCTGGCAGCCGCATCATCGCGACCCTGGCTGATCGCGAGGCTATCTTCGAGCAGCCTGGACGCCTGGGTCCAGTCGTTCTGTGCCCAGGCCAGCCGTCCACCGCCGCACAGCACCCGCGCCCGCACCGCAGCGATCTGCGCCGTTTCCGGCAGCGCCAGGATCGTCGCGATCCACGATCGTCCTTCGCTGATATAGCCGCGCACCAGCCAAAACTCCCACAGCGCCTCGACCAGCCGCAGGCCAATCTCGACGGCACCCGGCGTACGACAGCACCAGTCGAGCGCCGCGCGCAGATTATCGTGCTCGGTTTCCAGCCGCGCCAGCCAGGCCTCCTGCTCGGTATCCTGCAAGTGCGGCTTGGCCGCCTCGGCCAGGGTGAGATAGTAGCAGGCGTGGCGCTGGCGATACTCCGCTTCCTCAGCCGACGCGACCAAACATTCCAGCGCAAACTCACGCAGCGTTTGGAGCAGCACAAAGCGCACGCTGCCGTCGGGCTGCTCTTCCTGGCGCAGCAGGCTTTGATCGATCAGCGAGAGCAGCACGGGCAAGACTGAGCGCCGATCATCAGGTGCAGCGGACGGCTCGGCACAGATCGACTCGACGGCATCCAGCGTGCAGCCGGCGATAAACACGCCCAGCCGCCGAAACAGCGCCTGCGCCGGCGCGTCCAGCAGATTGTAGCTCCACGCAATCGTGTTGCGCAGCGTCTGCTGGCGGGTCGGAAGATCGCGCGGGCCGCCGGTGAGCAGGCTGAGCCGCTGCTCTAGCTTGGCCAGCAATTCCTGGGGCGTGAGCAGCTTGATCCAGGCAGCAGCTAGCTCGATCGCCAGCGGCAGGCCATCCAGCCGAGCGCAGATCTCGGCCACGGCGGCGGCGTTGGCCGGCGTCAGCGCGAAGCCCGAGCGCACCGCGCGCGCCCGCGCCACGAAGAGCGAGACCGAGGCATACTGCGACAGCGCTTCAACCGGCGGCAGCGAGTGGACGTTGGGCAGCGCCAGCGGCGGCACGGGAAACTCGTGCTCGCCCGATAGATGCAGCACGACCCGGCTGGTGACCAGCGCCTTGACCTGTGATGCGCTCGCTAGCAAGGCCGCGATCAGCGGGGCCGCCGTGGCCACTTGCTCGAAATTATCCAGCACCAACAGCATCTGCTTGTCGCGCAGATAGCTCTTGAGCAGATCGTCGATCGACTGGCCGCCAGCCTCGGTCAGCTCCAGCGCCTGCGCGATTGTCGAGCCCAGCAGCGCCGGGTCGGAGATCGTCGCCAGCGGCACAAAGCAGACACCGTCGCGAAAATCGCCCAGCAGATCCAGCGCGACCTGTAGCGCCAGCCGGGTTTTGCCCACACCGCCGGGACCACTCAGCGTCAGCAGCCGCACGTCGGGCTCGACCAGGCCAGCGCGAATCGCCGCCAGCTCCTGCTCGCGTCCGATCAACGGATTGGGCGGTGCCAGCAGATTATTGAACTGGCGCTGAGGATGACCGCGCCCCGCCGCGATGAACGCCGCCCGATCGGCGAGATCGATGTCGAGTAGCTCGGCCAGGCGCGTGATGAAATGGCGCGACGGGCGGACCTCGCTCGCCTCGATCTTCCGGATCGTGATCTCCGCGCAGCCAACCTGTCGCGCGAGCTCAGCCTGTGTAAGATCGAGCGCCTTGCGTCGCTGCTTGACCCATCGACCAAACGAATCGCTGCTGGTCATCCAAGCTCCTTTGCTCAGCAACATCTGTTATGTCATGTCTGATCAAATTATTATAGCCTAGATCAACTACAATTTAATATCTTCGATCCCTGATTCCCACCATACGCTGGTTATAGCGATCACCAGACCACTACCGGCTTTCTATCGGTAATTCTATCGGTCGACGGCCTGTACGCGCGCTCATCGCCATGCTTTAATCATTTTAAATTATTTTAGGAGGCCCTCACCCCTAGCCCCTTCCCCGCTACGGCAGGCGAGGGGAAAGATGAGACACAAAGGTTTACCAGATCCCTAAAAGATCAATTGTGACATCAAGATCAGAGCGTGATACATCACGCCCCTACGATACATTCATCATCTAGATCGTAAAACGTTTCCGCCCTTTCGTCGGTTCTTAGTTCTTGGTTCTTGGTTCTTTTCGTTCGCCCCCCAATGCTGGAGGAACTTAGCGATGAGGCTCACTCACACCTCGACAGGTTCGCGCCGGTGGCCCGTTATCGGACGCGCGCTCACCACACTCGTCCTGATTGGCAGCATCATGTCTAGCAGCACCGCCTTCTTCACGCGCTCTGCTGAGGCCGCGCCGGTCACCGTCGGTCTTGGCAGCTACAACACGACCAAGCCCGCCACGGGCGGCCTGCCGTCGAACTCCGACGGCGCGCCAGTCTCGCCCAAGCGCACCGCCAACGTCACCGGCGCTATGCCGACCAACGACTGGTGGTCGTCGCTGGGCTGGCAGCGCTACGCAGGCAATCCCTACTCGGAAAGCATGTACGCGCACCCGCTGGCCCTGCGCGCAAAAGCGGGCGGCCTGGGTGTTAGCTACCCGACCAACCCGTCGATCTCGACCGGCAACCCGGCCTACTTGCAGGAATATCACTACTCCTACACCGAAGATCTGATGCTCGGTGTGGCCGGCCTCAGCGCACCCGACGCCAAAGTCGACGGCTTCTCGGACTGGACCGTGACCGCCTCGATCTCGGACGGCGCGCGCACGCTCAAGGCCACCTTCGGCCACGGCCTGCCCTTCGTGTATGCGACCAAGAGCGGCGGCAACGCGTTGATCGTCTTCAACGGCACGCCGAACATCTGGTCCAACAGCAACGGCACGCTCGGCGTAACGATCAACGGCCACCACTACGGCATCTTCGCGCCCAGTGGCTCGGCCTGGACCGTCAGCGGCACGACGATCCAGTCGACGCTGGCCAACAAGAGCTACTACTCGGTCGCGGTGCTGCCCGACAACACCGCCGCCACGCTGAGCTACTACCGCAACCATGCGTTCGCGTTCGTCACCGGCACTAGCGTGAGCTGGAGCTACAACGAGTCCACCGCGCGCCTGACCACCAACTACAACGCGACGACCAGCGTCCAGGAAGGCACTGAGACGCGCCCGCTGCTGGCGCTCTACCGCCACCAGTGGCTCAACACCACCAACGCGCTGACCAGCTACACCTACGTCTCGCCGCGCGGCCAGATGAAGGTGCTGCAAGGCTCGTCGTTCAGCACGGGCATGACCTTCAACGGCGTCCTGCCGTCGATGCCGAATCAAGGCAGCTACAATACGACGACGCTCTATAATTATGTCAACGAGGTCTACGTAGCCGGCAACTTCATCCCCAACGGTGCCGGCACCTACTGGACCGGCAAAGCGCTGGGTAAGATCGCCAACCTGGTGCGCATCGCCGACCAGGTGGGGCATACCGCCGCCCGCGACGCCTTCTTGAACGCGCTCAAGAGCAAGCTTCAGGACTGGTTCCAGGCACCCGACGGCAAGTCCAGCAACATGTTCTACTACAACAGCAACTGGGGCACGCTGATCGGCTATCCGGCGGAGTACGGCTCCGACACCGAGCTGAACGATCATCACTTCCACTACGCCTACTACGTCCAGGCGGCGGCGACGATCGCGCAGTACGACGCCAACTGGGCCACCGACGCCAACTGGGGCGGCATGGTCAAGCTGCTGATCAAAGATGCCGCCAACTGGGAAAGCACCGAAACGCGCTTCCCACGGCTGCGCAACTTCGATCCCTACGCCGGCCACGGCTGGGCCGCCGGTCACGCGGGCTTCGGCGCGGGCAACAACCAGGAATCATCGTCTGAGTCGATCAACTTCTCGTCCTCGCTGATCCTGTTCGGCTCGGCAACCAACAACACGACGATCCGCGACCTGGGCATCTACCTGTACACCAACGAGGTCAACGCGATCGAGCAGTACTGGTTCGACGTCAACGACGCGGTCTTCCCGTCCGGCTTCAACCGCTCGACGGTCGGCATCGTCTGGGGCGACGGCGGCGCGTACTCGACCTGGTGGACGGCCAATCCCGAGGAGATCCACGGCATCAACTACCTGCCGATCACCAGCGGATCGGTCTACCTGGGCCGCAACCCGAGCTACATCAACACCAACTACAACGATATGCGCGTCAACAACGGCGGCGAAGAAACCGAGTGGCGCGATATCATCTGGTCGTTCCAGGCGCTCAGCGATCCAGCGGCGGCGATCACCAAGTTCAACGCCAACTCAGCCTACGCGCCCGAGGCCGGCGAGAGCAAGGCCCACACCTATCACTGGCTGCACAACCTGAACGCCATGGGCCAGCTCGATAAAACCGTCACGGCCAACATCCCGACCTACAACGTCTTCAGCAAGTCCGGTAATCGCACCTATGTCGCCTACAACCCCGGCACGACCGCGAGGACCGTGACCTTCTCGACCGGTGTCACGCTCAGCGTTCCCGCGCGCTCGATGGCGACGACGACCGGCACAGGCGGGCCAGTCGATCCTCCGCCAGGCAAGTCCAACACGCTGTATGTGATCGACGGCGCGGCCAGTGGTGTGACCGGCAGCCTGAGCTTCACCGAGGGCACCAACGCGGCATCCGACGCGATCCCGTCGGCGGGCGGCGGCAACTTCGACGGCACGCCCAACAACCCGCTGGTGTATGTCATCAGCAACGTCACCGCGACCTACGACTCGACCAAGAGCACCGGCTTCAGTGCCTATATCGACGCGGGTGCCAACGTCGCGGACGCCTCGCAGGTGCGCATCTCGTACGACTTCACCGGCAACGGCTCGTATGATCGCCTGGAAACCTACAACTACTTCGCGACCAACGACGTCGTCAACTGGGAGCAGTACACCCAGGCGCGCGGCTTGAAGTCGACCACCGGCACCTTCAGCAACCTGAGCAATGGCCGCGTCCGCATCGAGATCTGGAACGCGATCGGCACGCACGCAGTCTCGCTGCGCACCAGCGCGAGCGGCAGCCAGGGCCAGCAATCGATCGTGACGATCCCGTACACCAACATCCAGTAGTTTAGCGTTCGCTACCGCGCAGGGACACGCCGTTCTGGTGTGTCCCTGTTGTATTTAAGTGATCAGCTCGGATCGATCGTCGTGTGCTGCCGCTGCTACTGCAAGCGCCGCGTTTGACGCCGCGTGAGTCACCTCGACCTCGCGAATGATCTGGCCAAGCTGCACCAGCTTGTGATCCGGCACCTGCTGATAGGTCGGCAGATAGACGATCTGTGACAGCCAGCGCCGCGTCGGCTCAGGATCGAAGTCGGGCCGG
>JAFAYS010000697.1 GCA_019240175.1 Chloroflexota bacterium
CTCACGGCGGGCGGCTCAACCACGGTCTCGCTGAGCATCGGTCAGCGGCCACAGGGCAGCTACAGCGTCGCGGCCACGGTCGATCCGGCCAACACGATCGTTGAGCAGAACAACAATAACAACACGTTTACTGCTTCATCATCGCTGGTGGTAGCGCAGGCACCCGGCCCGGATCTTCAGGTGCTGAGCATTAGCTCGAACCCGCAGAGCCCGGCAGTTGGCTCGTCGGTCACCTTTGTTGTGGCGCTGAACAACCGTGGCACAACCGGCGTCGCGGCCAACACGGTCACGCGCCTCACGGTTGGCACGACAACCCTCAACACGACCAACACGCCCGCGATCGCCGCCGGTGCGACGGTCAACGTCACGATCAGCGGCAGCTGGACCGCCACATCTGGTGCCAGCACGGTCACCGCGACCGCCGATGCGACCGGCATCGTAGCCGAGACCAACGAGAGCAACAACACGCTGTCCAGGCCGATCGTGGTGGGACGCGGGGCGGCGGTGCCGTGGGTTGAGCTTGAGGCTGAGGACGCGGCCTATCAGGGCACGCTGCTGGTGGCAGATGCGCTGCGCACCTTTGGCCACACCAACTTCGCCACCGAGTCGTCGGGCCGCAAGTCGGTACGCCTGAATAGCACCGGCAACTACGTCGAGTTCACCTCGACTGCGCCGTCCAACTCGATCGTGGTGCGCAACAGTATTCCTGACGCTCCCGGCGGTGGCGGCATCGACGCGACGATCAGCCTGTATATCAACGGCACTTTCGCGCAGAAGCTCACGCTTTCGTCCAAGCACAGCTGGCTCTACGGCACCACCGACGATCCCGAGGGCCTGACCAACACGCCCGGCAGCGACGCGCGGCGGCTCTTCGACGAGACCAGCGCGCTGCTGTCCACGACCTATCCTGCCGGCACCAAGTTCAAGCTTCAGCGCGACTCAAGCGACACAGCGGCGTTCTACATCATCGACTTCATCGATCTTGAGCAGGTCGCGCCGCCCACGACGATGCCCGCCGGCTGTACCTCGATCACGGCCTATGGCGCGGTAGCCAACGATAACGGCGACGACACCGCAGCGATTCAGGCGGCAGTCACCGCCGACCAGAACGGCCAGATCGGCTGCGTCTGGATTCCGGCTGGCCGCTTCCGTCAGGAGCAGAAGATCCTCACCGACGATCCGCTGAACCGCGGCACGCATAACCAGGTCGGCATCCGCAACGTCACGATCCGTGGCGCGGGCATGTGGCACTCGCAGCTCTTCACCCTGACCGAGCCGCAGAATGTTGTCGGGGCTATCAACCACCCGCACGAGGGCAACTTCGGCTTCGATATCGACGACAACGTGCAGATCTCGGACATCGCGATCTTCGGCTCGGGCAGGATTCGCGGTAATCCGAGTACCGGCGAAGAAGGCGGCGTCGGTCTCAACGGTCGCTTTGGCCGCAACACCAAGATCAGCAATGTCTGGATCGAGCATGCCAACGTTGGTGCCTGGGTTGGCCGCGACTACAGCAACATTCCCGAGCTGTGGGGTCCCGGCGACGGCCTTGAGTTCACGGGTATGCGCATCCGCAATACCTACGCCGACGGCATAAACTTCGCCAACGGCACGCGCAACTCGCGGGTCTTCAACTCGTCGTTCCGTACCACCGGCGACGATGCGCTGGCGGTCTGGGCGAGCAAGTATGTCAAGGATCAGTCGGTCGATATCGGCCACGACAATCACTTTGTCAACAACACGATCCAGCTGGTCTGGCGTGCCAACGGCATCGCGCTCTACGGCGGCTATGGCAACACGATCGAGAACAACCTGATCTACGACACCATGAACTATCCCGGCATCATGCTGGCGACCGACCACGATCCGCTGCCGTTCTCGGGCACGACGCTGATCGCCAACAATGCGCTGTATCGCACGGGCGGCGCGTTCTGGAATGAGGATCAGGAGTTCGGCGCGATTACGCTCTTCCCGTCAAACCTGCCGATCCCTGGTGTCACGATCCGTGATACCGACATCTACGACTCGACCTACGACGGCATCCAGTTCAAGACCGGCGGCGGCGAGATGCCCAATGTCAGGATCACCAACGTCAAGATCGACAAGTCCAACAACGGCTCGGGCATTCTGGCGATGGGCGGCGCGCGCGGTAACGCCATCCTCTCCGGCGTAACCATCACGAACTCGGCGCAGGGCAACATCCTGATCGAGCCGGGCTCGTCGTTTACGATCACCGGCAACTAACAATTTCGCAAGAAAGTCGGAGCGGGGTTCAAGGTGGCAGCGCTTTGGACCCCGCGCTTTTTCAGAATGTACACGATCCGGCAGCCCCGGAGGAGGATTTCAATGCAACGGCTGCGCCTGCATTCTCGTTATCTTTTCACGATCATCGCGCTGTTTAGCCTCGCGCTGAGCATCTTGCTGGCGCAGAGCAGCACCCGCGCTGCGCCTACGCTTTCGACACGCGTCCAGCTTTTCTACTACGCCTGGTACGGCAATCCCTCGGTCTACGGCAGCTGGGTTCACTGGCCGCAGGGCAACACCACGCCGCCCAACAGCATCAGCTCCGACTTCTACCCGCAGCTCGGCGCCTACGACTCGGGCGATCCGGCGGTGCTCGATCAGCATATGCGCTGGGTTCAGCAGACCGGTGCCGGCGTGATCGTTTACAGCTGGTGGGGCCAGGGCTCTTATGAGGATCGGCTGGTGCGCAAAACGCTGGATGCCGCCAATCAGTACGGCATCAAGGTCGCCTGGCATTTGGAGCCCTACGGCGGGCGCACGGCGCAGTCGACCGTTAACGACATCAACTATATTCACCAGCAGTACGGCAGCCATCCGGCCTTCTACCGCGACACGGCGCATGGCAACCGCGCGCCTTTTTACATTTTCTACAGCCTCCAGGTCGCCGACTGGACGGCGCTTGAGCAGGTCAAGAGTAACAGCATTGTTTTTGCGCAGACCACTGATCTTTCGCGCGTGGCGCACTTCGGCGGTATCTACACCTATGGCAGCATGGACATGACGTCGAGCTGGAAGTGGCTTGATGATTACGCCAAGGCCAACGGCATGCTGTGGGCACCTTCAGTGCAGCCCGGCTACATCGACGATCGCGCCGTGCCGGGTAACACCGTGCCCAACCAGGACCGCCGCAACGGTGCGACCTACGACGAGCAGTGGACGAAAGCGCTTGATCGCACGCAGACCGGCTCGCCCGACTATATCACGGTGACGTCGTTCAACGAGTGGCACGAGGGCTCGCAGATCGAGCCGGCGCGCAACAATCCGCCTTCCGGCTATGGCTACCTCAACTTCCTGGGCGCGTACGGTCGCAACGACGCCTCGGCTGAGCTGGCCTATATCGATCGCACCGCCTACTGGATCAGCCGCTTTACCGGCACCACACCGCCCACGCCGGTCACGCCCACGTCGACGCCAACCCGCACCCCGACGCCGACACCCGCGCCAGGCCAGACGCCGTACGGCGGCGCAGCCCGCGCAATCCCCGGCACGATCCAGGCGGAGGATTTTGACAACGGCGGCGAGGGCGTGGCCTACCACGATCTGGACGCGGGTAATGCCGGCACGCAATACCGCGCGACCGACGTCGACATCGAGGGCACAAGCGACACGGGCGGCGGCTACAACGTCGGCTGGCTACGCGCGGGCGAGTGGCTTGAGTATACGGTCAACGTGCAGACGGCAGGCAACTACACGCTGACGGCGCGCGTGGCCTCGGGCACGACCAGCGGTAGCTTCCGCGTGGAGGCCAATGGCGTGGACAAGACCGGGACGATCGCGGTGCCGAACACAGGCGGCTGGCAGAGTTGGAGTGATGTGACGCGCACGGTGAATCTCAGTGCCGGAACGCAAGTGCTGCGCGTGTACATCTCGGGCAACGACTTCAACCTGAACTGGCTGCGGCTGAGCACGGCGACGGGCACGACCAACCTGGCGCTGAACAAGTCGGTGGTAGCCAGCAGCACGGTTAATGGAGCGCAGCCGGCGAGCGCAGCCGTGGACGGCAACCAAAACAGCTACTGGGAAAGCGCCAACAACGCGTGGCCGCAGCAGCTGACGGTGGATCTGGGCAGCAGCCAGAGCGTGAGCCGCGTGGTGCTGAAGCTGCCGGCCAGCTGGGGCGCGCGCAACCAAACGATCGCGGTGCTGGGCAGCACGGACAACGCGAGCTACAGCCAGATCGTGGGCGCGACCAGCTACACGTTTAGTCCCGGCAGCAACACGGTCACGATCAACTTCGCCGCGACGAGCCGGCGCTACATTCGCTTGAATTTCACCGCCAACTCCGGCTGGCCCGCCGCGCAGGTCGCCGAATTCGAGGTGTACTAAATCAAATTGGCAGGGGCAGAGCTTGTTTGCTCTGCCCCTGCCGCCATACACCATTTGGCCTCACACTGCGCTACGCTTCTCCGCTGCGATAGCGCTCAATGTATTCGCTGCCGACATCCGGCAGCGGCGTTTGCTGCCACTCGGCAAACCAGATCTCGTTTTCCAACCAGAAGCGGCACATGAACGCCTCAAACGACTCCGCCGCAAATACGATCTCGTGCGGCTCAGGCGGCTCGTCCTGCCACTGCTCGGCCTCCGTTCCATAGAAGTCATTCGATGAAACAACCGCGTGGTCTGAGCTATCGGCTGTCAGGTACAGGTACCAGAAGACGCAGCCCTGCGAGTCGGCCAGGAAGCGGATCAGATAGCCGCCGCCGATCGGCGCTGGAACCGGCGCTGGGCAAAGATCCAGGAAGCAGTCGGTGTTTGAGCGGATGCGCGCGTGGAGCGTGGGTGTTTCCATGAAGTGTGTGAAGGCGGGTGGCAGCTGGAGCCCAATGCGCGCTGCGGCTGCGTGTAGCTGCGCCAACGCCTGGCGGTTATCGTCCGCCTGCTGATTGCCGATGTTTTGCTGATGCGTTGGTGCGACTGCCAGCCAGGCAAAGTCGCCGTGCAGATCGAAGGGCAGCGGCGGCAGGTGATCGAAGTTATAGCGCCCGTAGGTCCCGACATTGGGCCGTTTTTTCCCCAGCCCGACATTCTCTAGACTGGTGCCCCACCAGCCTGGCGGAAATGGTGATTCAGCTGGCTGCATCCTGCGATCTCCTAAAATTTACAAAGGTCTTGACCCATTAATGCCGCTCTGGATGGCTGCCAGGGTTTGCTCCGCAGCGACACGTATGTGCGCAGATCGATGGCTGGTCAGGGATGCTACGGCCTGCTCAACCTCGGCATCGCCATAGAGGATCAGCCGCAGCTGCTCAAGGGCGAAGCATTGACTCTCCGGATTGTCGTGGGCCAGCGCTTGCAACAAGTAGTTACGGTAGAGCATCAGGTAGTGGTTTTCAAAACCCAGGGCAGTCGCGCAGATGGTGCGCAAGATCGCGCGCTGGTCGGCATCTCCGGGAATCGCATACGCCCATTGATTGCGGCAGGTTTGGTAGACCTCGGTGAGCAATGGCACCCATTGGTCATCAATTGTTTGACGGTAGAGCGCGAGCCAATCGCTTTTTTTGACTACATAGCGCCCCTGGGTGATCGCGATCGTGCAGGTCGCCGCCCAGCCGATCATCACGACGAACTGTTGCGTCGTGCCGGCTGTGGTGTAGCCAAAAAACTCGTCGCATGGATCGGGAAAGGCCAGCGGATAGCTGATGACCGCGCGCTTACGTAAGCGCAGCACAATGTTGCGATACGACGCGCCTGCGACGAGGCGAATATAGCGATCGATCGGCGGCATGGTGAGCTGCGCGCGAATATCCGTGCCATACAAAAATAGCCCGACCTGCTTGATGCTAATCGGATCAATGCTGCCATCTGCGAGATCCGCTTCGCACTGAAGCGGTATATCAAGCTGAAAAGCGCTGATCAGGTGGCAGTTATCACAGAACGCTTCCATCTGCGCCGTCTCACCATCCACAAAGCGATCTTTGAAAATGACGCGCAGGTCGATGTCGCTGGTGCCAATCGCTTCGCCGGTCGCAAAGCTGCCAACCAGGTAGTAGGCGCGAATACGATCGGGAAACCTTGCCTCAAAAAGGCCGATCAAGCCGCGCAAATACGCGTCGACTGGCACATGACCTGTAGTCTGGACCAGGGTAATCATGAACATGCTCGCGTTTTCTATTTTGACCTGGCCCATGCTAGTCGAGCGTATCCGGCGCGTCAAGCCGACTAAGCCAGGCTCGGTTAAAAAAGCAGCCGCACCGGAGCATCCGGTGCGGCTCTTGCGTTGCTGAGCGAATCTCGCTAGGGCAGCGTGACGAACGGCGCCAGGAACGCGCGCGCCGACGGCGTATCTGTGCGATAGTCGACGTTGGTCGAGCGGCAGATCGCGTCGGCGGTGATGGTGATGCCGGCCACGATATCCGTCGTGCCCAGGAAGTTCGGGCCGCCCGAGTCGCCGTAGCACGTGCCGCCGTTGCCGGTCGAGGCGTTCATCGAGATGCGCAGCCAGGTCGGATTGATCGCGTTCAAGGTGCCCATCGAAACCTGGCGCACGTCGTTGTAGAGATACCGATGACCGCCCGGCTGGTTGGTGACCTCATACGCGCCGTAGCCGACCGAGGTGAACTGCTGCGTGGCCGATAGGTTCGACAGCGAGTTCGCGGCTGGGAGCCGCGCCGGTGTGATGCCCTTGATCGGCTTATCGAAGACGACAACCGCGATATCGTGCGTGTCGCTCTGATCATGGCCGTAGAGCGGATCGGCGTGCCAGGTGCCGGTGTAGGTCTTGTCGCCCGCCTCGTAGGCCGGATCGAAGGTCACGGTCACCTGCGCGGTGCCCTCATCGCAGTGCGCGGCAGTCAGAAAAACCGTCGGCGAGATCAGCGTTCCCGTGCAGTAGAGCCAGGTGCCGTCTGAGTACTGCGTGGGCGAGACCAGGCCGCCGACGTTCGGGTGTTGGTTGCCGTCCGGCTGGCCGTTGGTGATCGCATAGGCTGGGGCGGCGATGACGAGCAGGGCGGCAAATGCCACGCTCAGGATCAGGTTCCGACGCATGAATTCCTCCTTGGGAGCGGTAAAAGCGCTCGTGGTTAAAAATGGTGTGGAGTGAGGCGGGATCAGACTGGCGAAGTGGGGGTACTCTACTCCTTTTTGCGGCGCTTGGCAAGCCTGGTTGCTGGCTGTTGCGCGGCTATAGCTTGCGGCCCGCGTGATGTTATTTCATCATTTTAATACGTGTGTGGCCTGATGAAATGAGAACTCAGGGAGAAGGAAAAGGAGTATGCACCGTACTATCAACGAGCGTATCGTGCGCGACTGTTCCACGGACGAAGGCTGAGCACTTCAGGGGAGCAGAGCTATTTAAGCGTAGGACACGTCATCGACGTGTCCCTACAGGTTAAGCTTGTTGTTCGCCTGCCTCAGCTTGCAGATAATCTTGCAGCCAGCCCGGCACACTATCGGCGTATTCCGCTTTGTCGTGCTCCGACAGCCTTGACAGACCATGATGCCATGATAGCGCCCGGTTGACCATGCCTAAGCGGTAGGCCAGCGCCAGCGCCTGTAGCAGATCCTCGTGTGGCGCAAATCTGGTCCAGGGCTCAAGGTACGCATCGCGCACTTGCCGTAGCTCGGGGCCGGATTCGTCAAGCTGGAGCCAGTGCGCCGCCGCGCGAAGCGTTACCAGCATCGTAAAGAAGGGATGGCCGACGCTGCAATCGCTCCAGTCGGTGAAGATGTAGCGCCCGTCGCCAAGCAGCACATTGTTCTCGTGAACTTCCTCGTGGGTGAGCGTCGCCGGCAGCTTGTAGGCCGCGAGCTGCTCGCATTGCGCCGCGAAGTGCGCTTGTCCATCGCGCAGGCGCTGGTATTCTTCCGGCGTGAGACCATCTTCCAGCCCGATCCGCAGGGTTTCGGTATCTTCCAGCACCTGGGCGTAGAGCTGTGGCAGCTGCTCCAATCGCCGGTCGGGCAAGCCCAGTGCCAGCAGCTCCGGCACGCGATCGATCAGCTCGATCTGTAGCTCGGCGTACAGCGGCATAACGTGCAGCCAGTGCGGGATCTGATCGACGGAGCGCGTGACCTGGCGCAGTGTAATTCCTGCATCTGCCGACAAGATCCAGCCGCGTTCCAGGTCGATACCCAGCAGTGGCACCGAGCAATCAGGCCGCCAGCTGGCCAGCGCCTGGGCGAGACCGGCTTCGTAGCTGAACATTGGTGCCGGCGCTTTGAAATAGGCGACGCCGTTGTCGGTCACGATTCGCGCGAAGCTGGACCACGGACGCTGGTGAATCAGCTCGATCGGCGCGGTGATGTGCCAGCCGTGGCTTTGGAGCTGGCCCTCAATCCAGGCGCTGGCGTTTTCAAACCAGTCTGATGCTGCCCACGGCAGACGTATAGGCTCGTTGTGCATATTAGTATCCTCGCTGTAAGACAATGCTATGAAGATACTTGATTGTTTTGGCATATGCTTGCTGCTAAAGTATCATGTTTCCGGCGAGCCTGACCATCGCGACTTCGCGGTATAATCGCCTGACACGATCCACCTAATCGCACGCTTCCCACGAGGTGCAGTATGCCGCTCAAGCCGATTTTTCCGCACGTCCATGTTCTGCCGCTGGGCGCAGTCAACGTTTTTCTGATCGAAGACGGCGATCAAATCACCGTGATCGATACCGGCTATAAAGACAGCGAGAAGCCGATCCTGACGGCGGTGCAAAGCCTTGGCAAGCAGCCGACCGACATTACCAACATTGTGCTCACACATTGTCACCCCGATCACGCCGGCAGCGTGGCGGCGCTCAAAGACGCAACCAACGCCCGCACCTGGATGCATCGCATCGACGCCGAGGTGGTGCGCGGCAACACGCCGATGGTGCGCTCCCAGCCCGCGCCCGGCCTGCTCAACCAGATCTTGTATCGACTTGTGATCAAGCCAGTAGGGCCATACGTTCCCGCCGCTGTGATCGACTGCGAGGTCAACGACGGCGATGTGCTGCCGATCGCGGGCGGCCTGAAAGCGATCTATACGCCCGGTCACAGCATGGGCCATCTGGCGTTTTTGCTTCAGCGCGACGGCGGTCTGCTCTTTGTCGGCGATGCGTGCAGCAATATGCTGGGACTGGCCTATAGCATTGTGTACGATGATCTTGCTGAAGGCCGGCGCTCGCTCGCCAAGCTGGCTCAGGTCGAGACCAGCGCAATCTGCTTTGGTCACGGCAAGGCGCTCAGCGGCGCAGGCGTCGGACGCTTTCGCCAGAAGTGGCAGGCTTAGATTTTTCTGCATCCAAGGAGTCTCAGCGATGAGCGCATCACGACGACGAATAACGCTGGCAGAAGCGGCGGCCCAGCTGCCCGACGATCAGCTGCGCTTTGTGACGTTGCTGCGACGCGGCAGCCTGTCGGTGGAGCTGTACGCGCCGCGCGGCCACGATCCGCAGCAGCCGCACAAGCAAGACGAGCTGTACGTGGTGATGTCCGGCAGCGGCGAGTTTTTCAACGGCGGCGCGCGCCATCCGTTCGGGCCGGGCGACGTACTCTTTGTGCCGGCGGGCGTCGAGCATCGCTTTGAGAACTTCAGCGATGATTTCCAGACCTGGGTGATCTTCTACGGTCCGGAGGGCGGCGAGCAAGTCGACGAGTAAGCGAATACCAGGTCGTAGCGGGTCACAGCCTCGAAGAAGTGGGCGTGAGGACGGTTGCGGGAAGTCATAGCCTTATGCTATCATTCGCGTCGCCCCCATCACGCCAATCCATTTTCAGGAGACCCACCATGCTACAACGTTGGATCTCGCTCTGGTTCGTGCTGGCCCTCACGCTCGTATCGGCCAATTTGTTCGCGCCCGCTTCGGCCTCGGCTGAGCCGGCAATCACCGCCTCCTGCTATGGCGCTAGCTGTAATGGCCTTGATCCCTATACGACTGGCTGTACGAGTGGAGCGTATGTTGTTGCCTATGGGCACGGCTACGACCTGGCACGGTACTATTCTCCGGCCTGCAATGCTTATTATGGGACTGCATCAGTGGGAGCTAGCTACGGATGGGTGCATGTATGGATGGCGGCGGACTTTAATGCAACGTATTACAACGGTTATCCCGGAGCAATGAGCAGGATGTGGGATAGTGGTCAAGCCTGTATGTGGGGTGAGCCACATGGGAGTATGTACTGCGCTTAAACCCCACCATACCTTCAGCTAATAACAAACCGCCACTCGATCAGCGCGATCGGGTGGCGGCTTGTTTGTGCCCGATAGAATGAGTTTACATAAACATAGGGCTTTCGAGCAAGAGCAGCGCCATCAACGGCAGCGTCCCCGCCGCCAGGAACGGCCCGAACGGCAGCTTCGATTGCAGCGTCCACTTGCCGCGCAAAATGCCGATCATCGTCACGATCAGTGACAGAATTAGCCCGATCACCACGCCGATCAGTGCGAAATCCGAGCCGAGGATCAGCCCGACAAACAGCGCCATTTTGATGTCGCCCATGCCCATCTTGCTTGCGCCGGCGAGCAGCCGCGCCACAACCAGCGGCAGCGGCGCGATAATCCCGCCCAACAGCGCCGAGCGCACGCCGATCGTCCAGTACATGGCGAGCAGGGCCAGCAGAATGGCCGGGCCGATCACGACGTTCGGGATGCGCCGCGTGCGCAGATCGGTCCAGGAAACGTAGAGCAAAACTCCGGCATAGATCGCGTATAAAACGAATTCGAGGAT